>NZ_PTFE01000017.1:0-103719 GCF_002936975.1 Bradyrhizobium sp. AC87j1 | reverse complement strand
GTTTCGCGCATCGCCATCGGACGCCGTCGATCCCGCCTTGGCCGCGAACGCAATCATCGTGTTCGGGCTGGTCGGCTCGACCTTGGCGAGCCCGCGCCCGACGGCGCGTGAAGCCAGCGTGCGTTTCATCGACTTGGCGAACGGGTTGTCGCGGCAGGCATCCAGGATGATCAGGCGCAGCTGCTTGGCCGGCTCGACCGCGAACAGCGCGCGTTCGACCGGAATGGTCTCGTCGAGAACGTCGCCATCCGTCTCCAGTGTCGCGTCGGTCGGAATGAGATAGTTGGCTCCATCGAGCTCGATGCCGTGGCCGGCGTAATAGATCACCGCCATGTCCGCATCGCGCGACCTGCCGGCAAACTCGCGCAGCATGCGCCGCATCTCGCTGGCACTGAGATCCAGCCTGACGTCGACGGAATCAAAGCCCGCCTTCTTGAACATGCCGCCGACCAGCGTGGCGTCGTTCACGGGATTGCCGAGCTTGGGCGCGCTCTTGTAAGCGGAATTGCCGATCACGAGCGCGACCCGCCGGTCGGCATGCGCCGGTCCGCAGGCAAGGCCAATCGCGAATATCAACAAGACAAACAGTCGAAACGGAATCACTTGCGTCCCCCCGGATGCAATTCCCTGAGACTATTCGCTAGCGTCGCCGATTGCTAATTCTTCCTATGTGATTTTCATCACATAGAGGTCTCTAACGGCGACATGGATAATGCGGCGAAGCGTCGCCCTCGCCCCAGTACGCGAGCGTAGGTTGAACCGATCCGGTTCAACCTACCTGCGCATGCACCACCCGGTGTCGCATCACGAAGGGCGCAAGCAGCGTGTTACGCGGAGCCCGTCATCGGGGTTGCAGAGCGTAGACCCGTTGGCTTGCTCGCCTTCGGCAGGCGAGCGGTCTCGTCTGACGCGAGAGGCAGGGTGAACTGAAAGACGGCGCCGCGAGGCTCGTTTGCGCCCGCCCACATCCGCCCGCCATGCTCCTCGATGATCGAGCGGCAGATGGCGAGGCCCATCCCCATGCCTGTGGGCTTGGTGGTGTAGAAGGCTTCGAACAGGGTCTCTACATTCTTCGGATCCAGCCCCGGACCGGAATCCCGCAAGGTGACGAGCACGCCGTCCGATGCATCCCGACCGGTGCTGATCAGCAACTCGCGTCCCCCCTCGCCGACAGCGGCCATCGCCTCGACCGCGTTGACAATCAGGTTGAGCAGCACTTGCTGAATTTGAACCCGATCTGCCTGAATGGGCGGCAAGCCTTCGGCAAGTTGCGTTTGCACCGAGACGCCGTTCTTGAACGCTTCACTGCGGGTCAACGCGATGACATCAAGCACCGCCTGGTTGATCTCCATGTCCTCCTTTTGCGGGGGCGCCTTCCTGATAAGCGCCCGGATCCGGCCGATAACGTCGCCGGCTCGCATGCCGTCGCCGGTGATCCAGTCGAACGTCTGTCGAACTCGCTCCAGATTGGGTGGTTGAGCCCCCAGCCAGTTCAACCCGGCCTCGGCGTTCGCCACTATTGCGGCGATCGGCTGGTTGACTTCATGGGCAATCGAAGCGGTGAGTTGTCCCATCGTCGTAACGCGATTGGCGTGCGCGAGCTCCATTAGGGCTTCACGGTAGCGCCGCTCGTGTTCGCGAGATTCGGCTTCCGCCCGCTTGAGAGCCGTCAGATCAAGGACGAAGCCGACCCCCTGGTCCGTGCCTTCTCCAAACATGGTCCCGCCGATCAGCACGGGCACGCGGCTTCCGTCCTTCCGCACATACTCCTTCTCGAATGCCTGGGCCGTCCCGACCCGCTTCAACTCCGCCACGGTTTCTAAGTCGCGGCCGCGCCATTCCGGCGGCGTGAGGTCGGTCCGATGCAGGCGGCCTGAGACCAGATCCTCCCGGTCGTATCCCACGATACGCAGGAATGCATCATTGGCCTCGAAAATGCGCCCCTCGACTTCCCAGATGATGATGCCGATGATGTTGGCATCGAACAGGCGCCGGATCTTGGTATCTCGCGCGGCAAGATCACTCTGGAGCTGGATGTTCTCCTCGGTCGTTTTTCTCCGCCGTTTCGCTTCGAGCCGCGCGAGCGCGAGCGCCGCGCCGGCCAACGCGACGACGAGGACAACGGCGCCGGCGATCAGCCAGGTCCAGCGTCGCTCAAATGCTTCGGCGCGCGACTCCCGGTCGGCGAGCCGAAAGCGCTCGTGATCTACCATCTGGTCGATTTGCGAGCGGATCTCGTCCATGCTGCGGATCATTGCCAGCGCGGCCAGCCCGGACGTGCCGGCCGTCTTCAGCAGCTCGTCGATCTCGCGCAGCGTTGCTGCAATGGTCAATGCCACATGTCCGGCCCGAAGGCCCTGCAACGGATCGTCCGCGACCAGCGTCTGCAGCGCCTGAGCCTCCCGGCGTACACTTTCGTCAGAGACGCCGTAGGCCTTGAGATAGGCGGGGTCGAGGGTCATGAGATACCCGCGCCTTTCGGTCTCCAGTTCCGCGACGATCGCCCGCAGCCGATCGAGCGTTTCGAGTACCTGGCGGCTATGCTCGACGAAGTGATGAGCTGCTTGCCGCTCCTGCCAATATTGCAGGCCGAGGAAGCCGGTCGCGGCAAACAGGGTCACAAGCACTGCGACCGCAAGGATTAGCGGACGAGCAAACCATCGCAAAGACAGAGCCGGAGCAGAGGCTGATATTTGCCTAGGGTCATGCTCGCGTGAACGGCGCGTCTTCTGGTGCCAAGGCCAGAGCATTGCTAGAATGATAGCATGGATAGGCCCGCAAGGGTGAGCCGGGAACCCTGACTAGGTTACATCGGCTTCGGCCCCCGTAAGTCGACTGGCGAGGGCCACGATGTCGCAGGGTGTAACCCCGCTCACGTGTCGTGAATGACTGCCTTGGTGAAGGAGCATTAGCATGGCGCAGGGTGAAAACTCACTGAACCGTCAAATGCCCGCCAGCCGGCGCAGTTTCATCAAGGGATTGGGCGCGGCGGGGGCGGTGCTGCCGGCCCTTGGCGTGCTACCGCGGTGGAGTTTTGCCCAGGATGCCGCGATCCGCGCCAACGCCGCGATCGACTGGAAGCAATTTGCGGGACAGACGATCGCGCTTTCGGGCGCGATCCATCCGTGGTCGAATGCGATCACGCCGCTGTTGCCGGAGTTCACCATACTCACCGGCATCAACGTCACCATCGATTTCCAGCTGGAGACCACATATCTCGGGGCGCTGCCGATCAGGCTCGCCCGCGGTAGCAGCACGCCTGACGTCTTCATGTTCACGACCTATGGCCAGGGCATCTCGAACGGATGGCTGGAGCCACTGAACGGCTATTATTCCAACAGGTCGCTGACCGACCCCGCCTGGTATGACGAGAGCGACCTGCTCAAGACGGCCCGAGCCTTCCCGCTGTGGTCGGACGGCGAACGCTACGCCGTCCCGATTACCTCGGAGGCGATGACACTGTTCATCAACAGGGATGCGCTGGCAGCCAAGGACCAGCCGATTCCCCAGACCTTCGAAGAGCTGCTTGTCACCGCCAAGGCGGTCAAGGCCGGCGGGATGTCGGGGATCGCCATGCGGGCCCAGGCGGGCGGCAATTCCTCCCCACCGGCCATGGGCTTCGTGTTCTCCTACGGTGGGGCCATGGTCGAGCACAACAGGGTCGTTTTCGCGAGCCCGGAGGCGATCGCGGCCGTCGAGATGTACGGACATCTGCTCAGTCAGGCCGGGCCTGCCGGCGTCGGCAGCTATGAATGGTACAACGTGCTGGACGACTTCCTGCAGGGGCGGACGGCCATGGCAATCGACAGCAGCAACTTCGCTACCGACATCTCCAATCCAGCGAAAAGCCGTGTCGCCAAGCAGGCTGGATTTGCAATCTTTCCGCATCTCGCCGGTCGCAGACCCGTCCCCTTCATGTCGCACTGGCAGGCGTGCATCAATTCCAAATCTCGAAACAAGCGGGCGGCTTTCCTGTTCCTGCTCTGGGCGACGAGCAAGGCGACCTCGCTGCAGACTGCTGCAGCGGGGCTGGCGACGACACGCGTGTCGGCCTGGTCGAGCGAGGGCTTCAAGAAGGCGTTCGGCTCGCAAGCCGCCGAAGCGGCGCTGACCAACTTGCAGAATGCGGATGTCGACCGGGCCAAGGCAATCCTTTTCCATCCGCAATCGAGACCGATCCTCGACGCCTTCATGATCGGCGTCAATGAAGTGGTCAACGGTGCGAAATCGGCGAAGGACGCGATGACGGGCGCAGCCGAAAGGGCCAATGCGGCGATCCGCGGGTAGCGGCGACGTGTTCTCTAATCGAGGAGCGCTGGAGCCACGCTGTGCGCGGCCCCATCGGCCCTACCCGCTCGACAATGCCGATTAGGCGAAAACCACCTCGTGCCGCATCACGAACGGCGCGAGCAGCTTGTGCACCTCTTCCGCGACGGCCGCCCGCTTGGCCTCCGGCACGTCCGCGATCGTTACCGTCGCGATCGAGCCGTGGCTGCCGTGGGCGCCGACCTTCACCTTGCAATCGACGCCCGTCTCGGTCAGCGGCGTCAGCACTTTGGTGAATACGCGTTGGGCCGCGTCCCAGCGGAGCTGCGGCTTGAACACCTTGCCGACGCCTGTGACCGGCATCGGGTCGATCGGAATGACCTGCACCGGGACAGCCGCGCGCTCTGGCGTGCGCTCGCGCACCCAATTTTCCAGCTCGCCCGGCTCGACCTTGGCGCCCGGCTTCAACTGCACATACCCCACGGGAAGTTCGCCGGCATACGCGTCGGGTTGGCCGACCACGGCGGCGAAGCCGACGGCGGGGTGACGGAACATGATCTCCTCGACCGGCGCGGGATCGATGTTATGGCCGCCACGGATCACGAGGTCCTTGGCGCGACCGGTGATCCAGAGATAGCCGTCTGCGTCGAGCCGGCCGAGGTCGCCGGAATTGACCCAGACCTCGTCGACGAAGGCGCCCTTGTTGTGCTCGTCGTTGAGATAGCCGCCGAATACGCCGGGCCCGGCCATGATGACGACGCCGATCTCATCAGGCGCGCAGTCGCGGATCAGGCGGCCATCGGCATCGAGTTGCACGATGCGCACGCGCGCATAAGGCATGGGAAGGCCGACCGAGCCGAGCCGGATCGGCCGCGATGGATAGGCCAGCGTGTGCACGCTCGAGGTCTCGGTCATGCCGTAGACCTCGACCACGGGCAGCTTCAGCTTGTCCTGGATCGCCGAGCCGACCGCGACGGGGATCGCCGAGCCGCCACCGGCGGCATATTTGAGGCTGGAGATGTCGGCATCGCCTGATGGCACCGCGAGCGTTGCGGCGAGCACCGTCGGCACGCTCGACAGCGCTTCCGGCTTGAAGCGCTCGACCAGGCGCCAGATGTTCTTCACCGCACTCGGATTGCGCCAGCCGCTCGGCGACAGCACGACCAGCGAGCCGCCGCTCGACAGCATCGTCAGCACCTGGGTCAGCGATCCCCCGACGTGAAACAGCGGCATGCCGAACAGCAAATTGGCGCCGGGCTTCGCTCTCAGCAGCAGGTTGAGCGCCCATGCCTGATAGACCTGGTTGGTATGCGTGTGCCGCACCAGCTTGGGCGTTCCGGTGGTGCCGCCGGTGTGGAAATAGGCGGCGATGTCGGCACCCGAAATCTTGCGCCCGCTGACAAGCCGATCCGACGGCTGCTGCTTGATCAGGTCGCTGAAAGCAAAGATGCCATTCGCCGGATCGCCGCCGCCGAACACTTGCACGATCGCCTTGAGGTGCTTGAGTTGCGGGCGGATCTGCTCGACCTTCTGCCAGATGTCGGTGCCCGGCATCGGCCCGAGCGCCACCAGGATTTTGGTGTTCGCAGCTTCCAGGATCTCCGCAATCTGGTGCGGCTCCAAGAGCGGATTGACCGGATTGGCGATGCCGGCGGCCTCCGCGCCGAACTGCGTCACGAAGGCATCCGGCACCAGCGGCAGCATGAAGCTGATGACGTCGTCTTTCTCCGCGCCGAGCGCGTGAAACATGTTGGCAGCCTGCGTGACGCGCGCAATGAAATCGCGATAGGTGACCACCAGCGGCGTGTCGGCAGGATCAGCGTTTTGTAGAAACTGGATCGCCGCACCGTCGGGATTGCGCGCCGCGCCCAATTTGATGGCGTCAAACGTGCTCTCGGCAGCGATGCGGTCCGCATAGGGGACCCGCTCGAACGCCCGGACCTCCTCGTCGGTCAAAAGATCCGGATAGTCGTTGCCAATGAGCCGATCGAGCGCGTGGATGCCCGCCATGGAATTCCGTCCTCCCTCAGATACATGTCCCCGCCCCCTGTCTTTTGACATTTTGGATCGGCGAGGCCCCGACCGATGACCAGCCGGGCGCGGACAGAATGATGGATGATTTGGCGTTCGTCCATTGCCAACGGCCCCGGCGATCGAACGTGACCTGAGCGGCGCTTGAACCTCCGCGGCTGATCCGGGGACCAAGAACTGGCACTGCATTCGCTCGCCAGCGCCCTGCCGCAAGACTTGAGGTCATCATGACGACGCCCCTGCGGAACCGCATCACACGGCTGATCGCCGCATTCGCCATCGCGTCGACGATCGCGCTGCCCCGCGCGGCGCTCGCCGCGGACGGCCAGCTCGACAAGATGCGCGCCAAGATCGCGGCATTCATCACCGACAAGATGGAGAAGCTGGGCGGATCACGCATCATCTACAAGGTGGACAGGGACGCTTTGCGGGAGGCGGTCACCACGGATCTGCGCGACGACGTCTACAAGACCCTGCGCGAGGGTCGGATCGCCTTCTCCGGCCTTACGATTCGTGACGGCGGCGTCGATGTCAAGGTCGCGGACGCCAAGGGCCGCGAACTGCTCACGCGCAAGCTCGCCTCGGCGGCAGAGGGATTGCCCACGCACGCGCTCGCCGTGACCGACGCCGGAGACGGGCTGACCAGGCTTGCGCCGACCGATGCCGCATCCGCCGCACGGCTGCGCGATCTCGTCGAGGATTCCATCGCCATGATCGAGCAGCGCCTCAAGGACGCCGGCGTCACACTGGCCAGCGTCCAGCCTGAGGGAACGGACCGCATCCGCATCTTCCTGCCGGGCATGATGGAGCCCGAGCGCATCACCGCGATCTTCGCCAGGAAGGTCAAGGTCAGCTTCCGCCTGATCGATGTCACGATGTCGGCGGAGCAGGCGCAATCCGGCACGCCTCCGGCGGGCACGGAAGTGATGTTCGGCTTCAAGGACAAGCTTCCCTATCTCGTCAAGGCCAGCGCGCTCGACGGTGACGACATCAGCTACGCGGGACCGGGATTCACGAGCGACACGAAGGAACCGATCGCCTCGTTCCGCTTCAACGGCCGCGGTACGCGACGCTTCGCTCACATCACCGCAGAGAACGTTGGAATGCCCTTCGCCATCGCACTCGACGACAAGGTGATCTCCTCCCCCGTGATCCGCGAGCCCATCACGGGCGGCTCCGTCCAGATTTCCGGCAACTTCACCCTGGAAGAGGCCAACAGCGTCGCCATGTTGCTGCGCGCCGGCTCGCTGCCCGGACGTCTTGGCCCCGTCGAGCAGCAGGTCATCCAACCCGCCGCCAAGCCATAAGGCGAAGATCGTCAGACGCCCCCGCCCGGGGCCATTCGGCCGCTCCGCGACGCCGAAGCCCGCCCCGAATCACGGCCGCGTTGCGCCCGGACGCACAACCAACGGGCAATTGCCGAAACGCCCGATCAGGCTAAAATTTGCCTCTTGCGGCGTGACGGCCAAAGGCTTCATTTCAGGCGGCCGTCATTCGATTTCGGCTATACGTGTCGAGCATACCGACCAAGACTGAAAGCCTTACGCGGGGTTAGTACCATGCCGTCCGGCAGCGCAGACATTTCCTCGATCCTCGACCGCATTCTCGATGCGGCAACGGACAACCTCAGGATCGCGAAGATCCTGGTCCAGATGGGCCTGGACCCGAACAACGTCACCTATGATGCGATCTTCAACCGGCTGCTTGAGATCTTCGTCCACAACATCACGTTTGCCAATCTATTCGCCGCGGTCGGCGCCGGTTTCTTCGTCGCTACCCTCTTGATGCGGACCATGGTGCCCCTGCGCGTTGCCAACATGATCGGCTGCGCGTTTTTTGCCGTTTTCGGCGCGCTCTCCGCGAACGTCGCGACGTTCCTGCTCTATCTGCTGCTGCTCCCGATCAACGCCCTGCGCCTGCGGCAGATGCTCAAGCTGGTCAAGAAAGCGCGCCATGCCGCCGAAGGCGACATGTCGATCGAATGGCTGAAGCCGTTCATGACCGAACGGAAATATCGCCACGGCGACACGCTGTTCAAGCTCGGCGATCCCGCCAAGGAGATGCTGCTCACGGTCACCGGCAAGTTCCTGGTCAAGGAGATCAATGTCGAGATCGGGCCTGGAGCTCTTATGGGCGAGCTCGGCTTCCTGACGCCGGACAACCGCCGCACCGGAACCATCGAATGCGTCGAGGACGGACAGGTGCTGACGATCACCTATGACCGTCTGCTCGAGATTTATTTCCAGGACCCGCAGTTCGGCTATTACTTCCTGGTGCTGACCAGCCAGCGCCTGCTGCAGAACATCGATCGTTTGCAGAAGCAGCTCGCCACGGAGCGGGCGGCCACGACGAACAGGATCGCGTGATCGCCGCTGCTCAGCCTAGCAGCAGCGCCATGCCGGGATCGCCCTTCTCCATCGCGCGCCGGTAGGCCGGGCGGGCACTGACGCGGCCGAGATATTTGACCACGTTCGGGCAGCGTTGGACATCATAGGGCTGGAAGTAGCGCATCGTCGTCAGCGAAAAGCTCATCATGATGTCGGCGGTGGTGAAGGCGTTGCCCGCCAGATATTCGGCGTCGCGAAGGCGCGCGTCGAGGAGATCGTAGGAGCGATCGAGCCGTCGCTTCATGGCAAGCAGGGTCGGGTTGTCCTTTGCAAGATCGAGCCGGTTCAGAATCATCATCCGCCCCATGCCTGGTTGCAAGGTGCCATTGGCGAAGTGAAGCCAATACAGGAACTGCGGGAAGGCGGGATCATTGGGGCCGAGCACCAGACGGCCGTTGCCGTACTTTGCGATGAAGTAGTCGACGATGGCACCGGACTCCGCGAGCACAAGATCGCCGTCGGTCACGACGGGCGCTGCCCCGCTCGGGTGCAGCGCCTTGTACTCCGGCGGCGCCAGCATGGTGACGGGATCGCGTGCATAGCGCTTCAGCTCATAGGAAAGCTCCAGCTCCTCGCACAGCCAGACGATGCGCTCGGACTGAGACTTGCCGAGATGATGGACGGTGAGCATGAGGCCTCCTCCTGCAGCAGTAAGTTGGGCACGTCGTGATGACGCATATAGCAGCCATTGCCAGGGCGGGCTCTCGGTCTTGTGCCCTGGAGACGCAGCGCAGTGCCTTCGTGGGCGGTGCGCTGCAGAGCTGGGGCCTTTCCAGCCGGGTTTCCTGTCCGCGGCGCGTCCAGCGTCCCCCCCCAAAACGGCCCCGCCGCAAAATCGCCCTAAAAACCGAATGGTAACCATGACGGGCTAGGGTAATGACGTGACCAATTCTCCGACGATCCTGGTGTTCGATTCCGGCCTTGGCGGGCTCACGGTGCTCCGCGAGGTCGTGGCCGCGCGTCCGGACGCCCATTTCGCCTACGTCGCCGACGACGCCTTCTTTCCCTACGGCCACCACAGCGAGGACGAGATCATCGCCCGCGTCGTGCCGCTGATGGGGGAACTGATCGGCACGCATGACCCTGATATCGTCGTCATCGCCTGCAACACGGCGTCCACCCTGGTCCTGTCCCACTTGCGCGCCACTTATTCGGTGCCCTTCGTCGGCACGGTGCCGGCGATCAAGCCGGCCTGCGCGCAATCGAGGACCCGCCGCGTCTCGGTGCTCGGCACCAAGGGCACGGTGAAGCGCGAATACACCAAGGCCCTGATCCGCGATTTCGCGCAGGGCTGCGAGGTGACGCTGGTCGGCTCGCCCGAGCTTGCCTCGCTGGCCGAAGCTGAGCTCAGCGGCACTTCCGTCAGCGACGGCGACATCCTGGCCGAACTCGCCCCCTGCTTCGTCGGCGAAGACGCGACCTCGCGCACCGACACCGTCGTGCTCGCCTGCACACATTATCCGCTGCTGCTCGACCGGTTGAAGCGGCTGGCGCCCTGGCCGGTCGACTGGATCGATCCCGCGCCGGCGATCGCCCGCCGCGTCTCGGATCTGCTCGGCCCGCGCATCGGCGGCATCGCACAGGCCGGCGCCGAGATGATCTTCACCTCGAACCGCGTGCACGGCCTTTCGGCCACGCTGACGCCGTTCTTCGGCGGCCGCGCGCTGGCCTGACTTTGCGCATCGGCGCCGCGCTGCTAGGTTTTGCCGTCGTCACCTCACCGCAGGCCTTTCCATGTCGGTCCAGACCCCGCCGCTCAACCGCCTCCGCCAATTGTGGCGCGATGGCCGCCCCGCTTTCGGCGCGATCGCGACCATCCCGAGCGTGCAGATGGTGCAGATCATGGCGCGCTCGCTCGACTGGATCATCGTCGATCTCGAGCATGGACCGATCGGCCTCACTGAAGCGCACGCGATGATCGCCGCGACCACCGGCACGCCGTGCACGCCCCTGGTGCGGATCGCGGCGAATGAGCCGTGGCTTGCGAAGGCGCCGATGGACATCGGCGCCTTCGGCATCAACTTTCCGATGATCACGAACCGCACTGATGCCGAGAAGGCGGTCCGCAGCGTGCGCTACCCGCCGCGCGGCGACCGGCTCTGGGGTCCGTTCCACGCCCCGTTCCGCTGGGGCCAGTCGATGCCGGACTACATGGCAAGCGCCGACGACGAGATGATCTGCATGATCACCATCGAGCATGTCGATGCCGTCAACCGCATCGACGAGATCATGGCGACGCCGGGCATCGACGTCGCGGTGATCGGCCCTGGCGATCTCGCCACCTCCATCAACAAGCGCGGCCAGATGGACGATCCGGAACTGCTGGAGCTGGTCGCGCGCGCCGAGGCCGGCATCCTGAGAAGCGGGGTGCCGATCGGCGGCGTGGCCCGCACCGCCGACCAGGCCAACGCCCTGGTCGACCGCGGCTACCGCGCCATCGCGCTCGGCTTCGACTGGTCGCTGCTCCAGCGCGGCATCCTGGCGGCGTTCGAGGGCATCAGGCGCTGAGCAGGCCGACTGCCACCTTGCCGGGAACTGCGGCCCTGCTAGGGTCGGCCGCATCGGGAGGAAAAACCATGCTCAAGAAGACTTTGCTCGCTCTGACCTTTACTGGCCTCGCCTTCGCGGCCTTCGCCCAGCAGCCCGGCATCAAGCGCACCCCGCTCCAGAAAGTCGAATTTCCGGAGGGCTATAATACCATCACCGCCATTGCGGAGGTCCCGGCGGGCGGCGCGGCCGGACGCCATACCCATCCCGGAATTGAGACCGGTTATGTGCTGGAAGGCGAGCTCAATCTCCTCGTCGAGGGGCAGCCGGAGAAGACCCTGAAGGCCGGCGATTCATACCAGATCCCGGCAGGTGTCGTGCACGACGCCAAGGCTCATGGCGATAAGGCCATGAAAGTGCTGGGAGTTTACGTCGTCGACAAGACCAAGCCGCTAGCTTCGCCGGCTCCCTGATTCGTCGAACCGACCGGCCCCAAGGGGGTTGGTTCATGCTAGAGCAGGCGGCGAGCGGGCGCCCGCTCACTGCACATTTTTTCATCTGTGGGAACCGAAGACCGATGCGGGGGACGTCAAAGCCCATTTCGCTGCCGCGCCGCCTGATTTGCGACCTCATGCGCGCGTCGATGGACGTGCCGTTCGTTTCGCTCTCCCGTTCGCTCAATATCCGCCCCCTGCTCGAGGCACGCGCCGGAGCCGCCGCACCGGCAGGCTGGGCTGCGACCTTCGTCAAGGCGTTCGCCTTGGTCGCCAGGGACGAGCCGATCCTGCGCACCGTCTACGCCAAATGGCCCTGGCCGACGTTCTACGAATTGCCGAACAGCGTGGCGTCGGTGGCGATCGCCCGGGTCGAGGACGGCGAGGAATGCGTGATGCCGCAGCGAATCGCGGCCCCCGAGGCCATGGCGCTGGCCGCGGTCGACGCCGAGATCCGGCGCGGCAAGACGGCGCCGATCGCAGACGTCCCGATGTTCCGGAAGATCATGCGGGCAACCCGCCTGCCGCTGCCGCTGCGGCGCCTGTCCTGGGCGATCGGCCTCAATTTCGGCCGCCAGCGTGGCAATTGGTTCGGCAGTTTTGCGGTGAGCTCGGTGGCCGCCTATGGCGGCGGCGAGCTCCACCCGATCACACCGGGCCCCTTCATCGTCAGCTACGGCCTGGTCGAGCCCGACCAGACCATCCATGTCGTGATTCGCTGGGATCACCGGGTCACCGACGCGGCCCCGATCGCCCGGGTCCTGACCCGGCTGGAACAGGTCCTGAACACTGAAATCGCTGCCGAATTGCGGGCGGCCGGCGCGAAGCCGATAAGAGTGGTCGGGACATAAGCACCGTCGTTCCGGGGCGGCTCACAGAGCCGAACCCGGAACCTCGAAATTCCAGGTTGATGCTGGCGCATCGCCCGGAATGACGGGCTAAACAATTGACAGCGAACCCCAAACTCCCCTAAAAGCCGCCTGCTCGCGGGCCGATTTCGGCCCGCGAAGCGTTTCGCGACCCGTGGTCCTCTCCCTTGAAGCTTTGGGGATCGGACCTGTCAGTGCCGGGCTAGCCCGTCACACAGGAGGGCGCGTTTCCTCAAACCATGTACCTGAAGAGGACGCGATGACTAAGCGCAGTGAGGCGAAGTACAAACTCGATCGCCGTATGGGCCAGAACATCTGGGGCCGCCCGAAGAGCCCCGTGAATCGCCGCGAGTACGGCCCCGGCCAGCATGGCCAGCGCCGCAAGGGCAAGCTCTCGGACTTCGGCGTGCAGCTGCGCGCCAAGCAGAAGCTGAAGGGCTACTACGCCAACATCTCCGAGCGTCAGTTCCACGGCATCTATGTCGAGGCGAGCCGCCTCAAGGGTGACACCGGCGAGAACCTGATCGGCCTGCTGGAGCGTCGTCTCGACGCGGTCGTCTACCGCGCCAAGTTCGTCTCGACGATCTTCGCTGCCCGCCAGTTCATCAACCACGGCCACATCAAGGTGAACGGCCGCAAGGTCAACATCTCGAGCTATCAGCTCAAGGTCGGCGACGTGATCGAGGTCAAGGAAGCCTCCAAGCAGCTCGCCCACGTGCTCGAAGCCAGCCAGCTCCCCGAGCGCGACACCCCGGACTATCTCGAAGTCGACCACGGCAAGATGACCGCGAAATACGTGCGCATCCCCGGCCTCTCCGACGTGCCGTTCCCGGTGCAGATGGAGCCGCATCTGGTCGTCGAATTCTATTCGCGCTAATATCTGAGTATCGAAAGGCCCCGGTTCGCCGGGGCCTTTTTGCTTAAGAGCCACAATTCAGTGGCCGCAATGCGTTAGGAGCCGTCGCATGCTCTACACCCCTCCCCCTGTTGATCCCAAGGCGCCGCCGGTGCGCATCAATCTGCTCTCGGACACGCAGACCAAGCCGACGGCCGCGATGCGCGACGCCATGGCGCGGGCTGAGGTCGGCGACGAGCAGGTCGGTGACGATCCGACCGTGAATGCGCTGTGCGAGCGCGTCGCCGCGCTGATGGGCAAGGAAGCCGCGGTCTACATGCCCTCGGGCACGATGTGCAACGTCACCGCGACGCTGGTGCATTGCCGTCCCGGCGACGAGATCCTGGCGCACGAGACCGCGCACATCATCGCCCGCGAAGGCGGCGCGCATGCGGCGATCGGCGGTTTTCAGGTGACGCAGCTCAGGGGGCCCGACGGCCAGTTCACGCCGGAGACATTCCGGAAAGCCCTGCATCCACGCACGCGCTACCAGCCGCCGCAGACCGTCGTCAGCGTCGAGCAGACCGCCAATATCGGCGGCGGCACGATCTGGAAGAAGGCCGCGCTCGACGAGATCGTCGCGATCGCGAAACAGCACGGCCTCGTCACCCACATGGACGGCGCGCGCCTGCTCAACGCCACCGTCGCCAGCGGCATCTCCCCGCGCGACATGACCGCCGGCTGGGACTCGGCCTGGATCGACTTCTCCAAGGGCCTGGGCGCACCGATCGGTGGCGTGCTCGCGGGCTCGCGCGCCTTCATTGATGCGGTCTGGCAGTGGAAGCAGCGCCTCGGCGGATCGATGCGGCAGGCCGGCATCTGCGCCGCCGCCTGCATCTACGCGCTCGACCATCACGTCGACCGCCTCGCCGACGACCACGCCAATGCGCGCGCGCTCGCCCGCGGGCTGTCGCAGATCCCCGGCGTCGAGGTGCAGGAGCCCGAGACCAATCTCGTATTTTTCAAGCCCGACGGCGCCGGCATTGCCGGCGACAAGATGGTTGCGGCGCTGCGCCAGCGCGGCGTGACGCTCGCGATGATGGACGGCCGCATCCGCGCCTGCACCCATCTCGACGTCAATGCGGCCCAGATCGAGGAGACGATCGGGTACGTCAGAGAGATCGTGCGCGGGGCGTAGCTCTTGTAGCCCGGATGGAGCGAAGCGAAATCCGGGGCAGTTTTCCGTTGGCGCGAATCCCGGATTGCGCTGCGCTCCTTCCCGGCTACGAAGAAACGCCTGCGCTCAGCGCCCCATCGCCTGATAGATCAGCGTCTTCAACGCCAGCTGGATCCGGCCGCGTTGCGACGGGGTTTGCACCATGAAGATCCCGAACAGGTCGTCCTCGGGATCGATGAAGAAGAAGGTGCCGCCGACGCCGTCCCAGCGATATTCACCAAGCGGCCATGACGTCCCCGGGGGCACCGAAGTGCGCACCGCAAAACCGAGGCCGAAGCCGGAGCTGCCGCCCGGATAATAGTTCTGATCGCGCGCGATCTTCGTTTCCGGCCCGATGTGATCCGACGCCATCAGCGCGATGGTCTCGGGCTTGAGATAGCGCCGGCCTTCATAGCTGCCACCATTCAGCAGCATCTGCGCGAAGCGGGCGTAGTCGCCGACTGTGCCGACCATCCCCCCGCCGCCCGATTCCCACTTCACCGGCCGCCTGATATCGCGAACCTGCGTCGTCGGATTGATGTTGCGATCCTCCGGCATCGGCTCGGCAACGCGCGGGAATTTAGCGGGATCGGCGACGAAGAACGCCGTCTCGGTCATGCCGAGCGGATCGAGCAGCCGTTCCCTCTCGAACTGGAGCAGCGTCTTTCCCGAGATCACCTCGACGACGCGGCCGAGCACGTCGGTGGAGAAACCGTAGTCCCACACCGTGCCCGGCTGCTCGACCAGCGGCAGCGTGGCGATTTTCGCGGCGAAGTCGGCATTGCTGAGATTGCTGTTGAAGAGATTGGCTTCGGCATAGAGCTCGCGCACTGCGCCGCCGTCATGATAGCCGTAAGGCAGCCCCGAGGTGTGGCGCAAGAGGTCCTTGATCGTGACGGGACGCTCCAGCGGCTCCAGCGCCAGAGCGACCTTGCTATCCTCGGCCTTCTTCTCCACGCCGACCTTCATGCCGGCGAAAGCAGGAATGTATTTCGAGACCGGATCGTCGAGCGCGAGCTTGCCCTCCTCGACCAGCATCATCGCCATGACTGATGTGATCGGCTTCGACATCGAATAGAGACGGAAGATCGTGTCAGCGCTCATCGAACTCTCGGTCGCGACATCGCGAACGCCGAAATTCTCGTAATAGACCGGCTTGCCATGCTGCTGGAGCAGCAAAATGGCGCCGGGAATCTTGCCGGTGGCGATCTCGTTCCGGATGTAGTCGGAAACCTTTGCAAGGCCCTCGGGCGAGAAGTTGCGCGCGGCGCGCTCGGAGCTCGCCTGCGCACTCACGACACCGAACAGAAAGGCGAGCGCCGCGATCAGCGCGCGACGCCCGTTCATGTCACTTCTCCATGGCTTCATAGACCAGCTGCTTCAATGTCCGCTGCACGCGCTGGCGCTCGGTCGGGGTCTGCTCCAGCAGCACGAAGAACATGTCCTGCTTGGGATCGATCACGAAATAGCAGCCGGAGGCGCCGTCCCATTTCAACTCGCCGAGATTGCCGGGCGGCGGCGGCTTGGCGTTGCCGGGATCGGTGCGCACCGCGAGCCCGAGGCCGAAGCCGAAACCGTCGCCGGGGAAATAGAAATAGTCGCGGTCGACGCCTGATTTGGGGCCGAGCTGATCGGTCGTCATCAGCTTGAACGTCTCGGGCTTGAGAATGGTCTTGCCGTCGAGGCTGCCGCCGTTGAGCAGCATCTGCGCGAACCGCTCATAATCGGCCATGGTCGTCACCATGCCACCGCTGGCGAACTGCATCTTCTTGACCACGGTCGGATCGTTGATCCGGCCAACGCGGAAGTCGCTGTCGTTCGGCACCGGCTGCGCCAGAAGCTTCTGCTTCTCGGGAGCGGTGACGAAGAAGCCGGTGTCGACCATGCCGAGCGGATCGAGCAGCTTCTCGCGCATGATGTCGATCAGCGGCTTGCCGGCCGCGATCTCCATCACGCGTGCCAGCACGTCGGTGGAATGGCCGTATTGCCAGAGCGCGCCCGGCTGGTTGTGCAGCGGGAGTTTTGCGATGCGTTCGGCGAACTCGGCGAGGTCGAAATCGCCGGCGTAGATGTTGGCCTCGCGATAGGCCTTGCGGACTAGGCTGTCACCATAAAAGCCATAGGTGATGCCCGAGGTGTGCGTCATCAGATCGTGCACCGTCATCGGCCGGTTCGCCGGCACCAGCTCGAGCGACTTGGTGCCGTCCTCCGCCTTCTTCTCGACGCCGACCTTCACGTTGGCGAAGGACGGAATGTACTTCGAGACGGGATCATCCAACTTGATCTTGCCGTCCTCGACCAATTGCATCGCGACCACCGACGTGATCGCCTTGGACATCGAGAACAGGCGGAAGATCGTCTTGTCCGTAATCGGCGCCTTTCTGACCACGTCCTGCACGCCGAAGGCTTCGTGATAGACCGGCTTGCCATGCTGCCGGATCAGCACGGTCACGCCGGCGATCTTGCCGGTCGCAACCTCGTTCTTGAAGAATTCGCTGATCTTGCCGAGCTTGTCCTGATTGAAATGCGCACCGGCCGGAATCTCGTAGATGCCTTCCGCTCGCGCCAGCGACATCGCGCCGAGCGACACCAGCGCGCCGCAGACCAGCGCACGCAGTCCAGACTGTGAAATCATATCCCCTCCCCGGAACATGGTCCGGCGGAGTGTACCGACCGCGTCATCAGGCACAAGGGCCGGCGTGTCGCGCAAGTGCCTCGGCATGGAGCTTGGCGCTCGGCTCGGCGAAGCAGCAGAACACCACGCGGGCCACGGACGGCGCCGTAGCGAGCCCTTCGATTGTGGTACGAACGGCGATATCGGCGGCCCGGTCGGCTGGAAAGCGGAAAATGCCGGTCGAAATCGCGGGGAATGCCACCGAGGTCAGCTTGTGCTTCCCGCACAGCTCCATCGAGCGGCGATAACAGGAGGCGAGCAGGTCATCTTCGCCGAGGCTACCGCCATTCCAGACCGGTCCGACGGTGTGGATCACATGGGCAGCCCTGAGCCGGTAGCCTTTGGTGATCTTGGCATCACCCGTCTTGCAGCCGTGGAGCATGCGGCATTCGGCGACCAGATCGGGCCCTGCGGCCTGATGGATCGCACCATCCACGCCGCCCCCACCAAGGAGCGACGTGTTGGCCGCGTTGACGATGGCGTCAACGCTCAGTGTGGTGATGTCTGCGACAATGACCTCGAGCTCGGCGCCGCCGATCCGGCGCGTCAGCCGGGTCACGGATCAGGCCGCGACGACGACGCCCTTCTCGGTGAAAAGCTGCTGCAATTCGCCGGCCTGGAACATCTCGCGGACGATGTCGCAGCCACCGACGAACTCGCCCTTCACATAGAGCTGCGGGATGGTCGGCCAGTTGGAGAAGGTCTTGATGCCGTTGCGCAGTTCGGCGGATTCGAGAACGTTGAGGCCCTTATAGCCGACGCCGATATGGTCGAGGATCTGGACGACCTGGCCGGAGAAACCGCACTGCGGAAATTGCGGCGTGCCCTTCATGAACAGAACCACGTCGTTCGACTTCACTTCGTTGGCGATGAATTCCTCGATGCTCATTTCCGTGTCCTTCTGGGGCGGAGCCCTCACCAATCAATTCGGGCTGGCTCAGCCGATCTAACCCGATACCTGCCTATATATGTAGCCCAAACCGTTGTGCATCCAAAGTAAAATGGCGGCGACACGCCCCCGCTGGCCGGGTTGCCCCCCAGCCGGATCCATAGGCTGATGACATCAATATCATCGCCTGGGAGGACTTTCATACCGTAACGGAGCCCCTATCTAGGACGAACCCAGGTTTTGGAACCGGGCAACGCCAACAACGTTCTCTTGTCCTGTCTGGAGAAAAACGTGACGAAACAAGCCTCCGCTACGGCCGCCCCCTCGCTTTCGTCACTGTCCTCTGCCGGTAACCTCGCCCAGCGGCTGGAAGACGCCTTTCTTGCCGTCCGCAACGAGACCGAGCGCCGGGCCGCGCCGCTGTCGCCGGAGGACCAGCAGATCCAATCCATGCCGGATGCGAGTCCGACGAAATGGCACCGGGCCCATACCACCTGGTTCTGGGAGCAATTTTTGCTCGGCGAGCACGCAGCTAGCTACCGGCCCTTCCACCCCGATTTCGCGTTCCTGTTCAATTCCTATTACGTCAGCGCCGGCCCGCGTCACGCCCGCAATCATCGCGGTGATATCACCCGTCCCAGCGCAAACGAGGTCGGCGCCTATCGCAAATATGTCGATGCGGCCGTCGTCAAATTCTTCCGCGAGACCGGCACGGACAAGCTTCGCGAGATCGCACCACTGGTCGAGGTCGGGCTCAACCACGAACAGCAACACCAGGAATTGATGTTCACCGACATCCTGCACGCCTTCGCGCAGAACCCGGTCTATCCGGCCTACGACCCGGACTGGCGCTTCCCGGCCGCGACGCGCGCCGCCGATGACTGGCTGACGCTGAACGAGGGCATCCACACAGTCGGCCATGTCGACGACAGCTTTCATTTCGACAACGAGAAGCCGGCGCATCGCGCCTTGGTCGGCCCGGTCAGGGTCGCGCGCAATCTGGTCACCAATGCCGAATGGCTGGCCTTCATGCAGGACGGCGGCTATCGGCGTGCGACGCTGTGGTTGATGGACGGCTTTGCCGCGGCCAGCCAGGAAGACTGGCAGGCCCCGGGTCACTGGCGCGAGATCGATGGCCAGTGGCACGTGATGACGCTGGCCGGTGTGAAGCCGGTCGACCCCACCGCGCCGGCCTGTCATATCAGCTACTACGAAGCCGACGCCTTCGCGCGCTGGGCCGGCAAACATCTGCCGACCGAGATGGAGTGGGAGGTCGCGGCCCGCGCCGGCCAGCTCAACGATGCCTTCGGCATCGTCTGGCAGTGGACCCGCAGCTCGTACGCGCCCTATCCCGGCTACCGCGCCATCGAAGGCGCGCTCGGCGAGTACAACGGCAAGTTCATGGTCAACCAGCTGGTGCTGCGAGGCTCCTCGCTTGCAACTCCGGAAGGCCACAGCCGTATCACCTATCGGAACTTCTTCTATCCGTACCACCGCTGGCAGTTCACGGGGCTGCGGCTCGCCGATTACGACTAACATTTCCGACGACAAATGCGCGCCGGACAGCGCGTTCAGGAGAGTATCATGAATGTGCACGCCAGCGCTTTGGCCGAAGCCCATCTTCCCGACGAGCAGACCACCGCCTTCGCCCGCGAGGCCATCAAGGACCTCTCGCAGCAGCCGAAAACCCTGTCGCCGAAATATTTCTACGACGCGACCGGATCGGAGTTGTTCGAGGCGATCACGAAGCTGCCGGAATATTATCCGACGCGGACCGAGCTCTCGATCCTGAAGGATCGTGGCAGCGAGATCGCGAAGATCATTCCAGAGCATGCCGCACTGGTCGAGTTCGGCGCGGGCGCGACGACGAAGGTCCGCCTGCTGCTGAACCATTGCAGGTTTGCGGCCTATGTCCCCGTCGACATCTCCGGTGACTTCCTCAAGGCGCAGGCGAACGGCCTGAAGCGCGACTTCCCGTCGCTCGGCATCTATCCGGTGGCGGCCGATTTCACCACGCCGTTCGAGCTGCCCAAGCAGGTCGCATCCATGCCCAAGGTCGGCTTCTTCCCCGGCTCGACCATCGGCAATTTCGAGCCGCATGAAGCCCAATCTTTCCTCAAGAGCGCGCGCGCGATCCTGGGCCGGGGCGCGCAGATGATCATCGGCGCCGACCTCGAGAAGGACGAACGGGTCCTGCACGACGCCTATAACGACGCCGCCGGCGTCACCGCGCGCTTCAACCTCAATGTTCTCGTGCGGATCAACCGCGAGCTTGGCGGCAATTTCGACCTCTCCGCCTTCACCCACCGCGCGATCTACAATCGCGAGCGGCACCGCATCGAGATGCATCTGATCAGCAAGAAGAGCCAGACCGTGCGCCTGCTCGGCACCAGCTTCTCGTTCCGCCCCGGCGAGAGCATCCACACCGAGAACAGCTACAAATACAGCATCGAGCGTTTCGCTGCGCTGGCGCAGGGTGCCGGCTGGCGGGTGCGCGAGAGCTGGACGGATGCGGCCAAGATGTTTTCGGTGCACGCGCTGGAGGTGGCGGAGTAAACGCTCCGGCGGTTATCCGCGAGAGCGCTTTCCCCGCAGCGCATCCTTCGAGACGCCCGCTTAGGCGGACTCCTCAGGATGAGGACAGAGTGCGTGGCAGGCAGTTTCAACGAGCGCCGACGCCAAATAGCCTCATCCTGAGGAGACCGCGCAGCGGTCGTCCCGAAGGACGAGGCGCTTGCTCAGGCCGCTCCGCAGTTCAATGTTCCTTGGCCTCTTCTCTGTCCGCCCCCAGTGACACCGATTCCCACACCGCGACGATGATCATGATCACCGTCGATGCGACCGACAGCCAGAGCGGCGGGAGGTCGGCGGCGAACCACCACAGCACCGCGAGCGCGATGATGCCGATGCCGTGGGAGAGCTGGAGGAAGCCGCGGATCGCGTGCTTGAACAGGATGGTGCCGATCAGGAACACCAGCGGCCCGCCGATCGTGCTCAGAACCGTCCTGATATCGGAATGACCGGTCGGGTGCTTCAGCACCAGCTCGTCCGAGACCGCGGTCAGGATGATGCCGGCGATGATCGGTGTGTGCAGGTAGGTATAGGCGAGCCGCGCCAACCGGCCGGATTCGGCGGACTTCGAGATCCGCTCGGAGCCGGCCTCGGCGCCCTTGTGGAAATAGACCCACCACATCGCGATGGCGCCGACCAGTGCGGAGACGAAGGCCATGATGTTGTCCGCAGTCCAGTCCAACTCGGCAAAGGTCGCGCCGTTGACGACGACGGCTTCGCCGAGCGCGATGATGACGAAGAGCGAGCAACGCTCGGCCATGTGGCCGCCCTCGACCGCCCAGGCCTCAACCGACGAGAAGCCGAGCTTCGGAACCCAGAAGCGTGCCGCCGGCGAGACGTACTCCCAGGCGACTGCCGCAATCCACAGCCATAGCCGCGTCTCGCCTTCGGACAGGCCGCCTGCGATCCACAACACCGCGGAGATCGAGAGCCAGGTTAGAATGCGGATCGCGTTGTGGCGGACCGCGGTTCGATGCCGCGGCGTCGCGAACAGCCAGAAGGCCGTGCGCCCGATTTGCATCGCCGCGTAAGCGATCGCAAACCACAGACCCCGCCCTTCGAAGGCGGTCGGGATCGTCGTCGACAGCACCAGCCCGCCCAGCATCATCATAAAGAGCATGATGCGGACCGGCGTCAGCTCGGGATTGAGCCAGTTGGTGACCCAGGCGGTGTAGACCCACACCCACCACACCGCGAGAAACAGCACCGTGACGTGCACCGCGCCGAGCGGCGTGAAATGGTGCAGCAGCGTATGCGACACCTGCGTGACGGCGAAGACGAAGACGAGGTCGAAGAACAACTCGACATTGGTGACGCGGCTGTGCTGGTTCGGCACGATGACACGAAACATCGCGCCGCGAGAATTGTCCGCAGCCATCGTCGTCTCCCGTCGCGCGATCAGGTCAGGCGCCCGGCACGCCGGTTTGCAGCGCCAGCGCGTGCAGCACGCCGCCCATCTGGCCGCGCAGGGACTGATAGACGATCTGGTGCTGCTGGACGCGGGATTTGCCGCGGAAGGATTCCGAGATCACGGTCGCGGCATAGTGGTCGCCGTCGCCGGCGAGGTCACGGATGGTCACCTCGGCATCGGGGATCGCTGCCTTGATCATCGCCTCGATATCGTGGGCGTCCATGGGCATTCGGGTCTCGCTCCTTCTGGTCTCGAATCGCTGCCGGGGTCCCCTCTCCGGCAGCGCCAAACTTAGCGTGAACGGTCTTCTGCGTCACGCTTTCCGGCACTATATCCATGATCCCATCAGGATAAAGGCACGACAAAGTGCCGCGCGCGGCAGATTGATCGAAAAGGCGTGAAATCATGAAGCTTCCAGGGCCCGACCATCCCATCACCATCACCCCAAATCCCCGCCGCGTTCGTGTCACCGCGGGCGACATCGTGATCGCCGAGACCAGCAAGGCACTGACGCTGAAGGAGGCCAAATATCCGGCGGTGCAATATGTGCCGCGGGAGGACGCCAACATGGCCCTGCTGGCGCGCACCGACCGCGTCACCCACTGCCCCTACAAGGGGGATGCGAGTTATTACAGCGTCAAGGCCGACGGCAAGGTGCTCGATAATGCGACCTGGACCTACGAGACGCCCTTTCCCGCGATGAGCGAGATTTCCGGCCATCTCGCCTTCTATCCGGATAAGGTGAAGATCGAGGAAGTCGGGTAGGCGCACGCGCTGTGACGCCGGGGCGATCCTGGATCGCCTCCTTCCAGTCGACACAAGGCACGAGATGCCGCGCCGGGCCGCAAGACTGATTGGGGTCTCGTTGCTGGGATTGTCCGGCATCCTCGTTGTGCTCGCTGCTGCCGGGCTGGGTTTTCGTGCCTATCGTCAGCACCTTGCTGCCCAAACGCTCGCGATCCGCTCTCCTGCCGGCGTGCAGGAGGGAGAGTTCATCGAGATCGGCGGCATCAAGCAATGGATTCAAATCCGCGGTGAGGATCGGGATAACCCGGTTCTCCTGTTCGTCCACGGCGGCCCCGGCGGCTCCACCCTGCCGATCTCGTCGGGCTGGCGCCCCTGGGAAGAGCATTTCACCGTTGTCCAATGGGACCAGCGCGGCACCGGCCGCACCTTTGGCGCAGCTGGAGACGCGCTCGCCCCCACGATGACACTGGAGCGGATGACGCAAGACGGCATCGAACTGGCCGAGTACCTGCGCGCGCATTTGCACAAGGACAAGATCGTCCTGGTCGGGCATTCCTGGGGCTCATTCCTGGGAATTCGGATGGCGAAGCAACGTCCGGATCTGTTCTCGGCCTATGTCGGCACGGGCCAGGTGGTCGGCAGGGCGACCTTCGAGAAGGCCTTTGAACTCACGATCGCGCGTCTGCAACGGCTTGCGGCAGCGGCCACCAACAAGGAGGCGCTGGCCGAATTGACGCCGATCGCTTCGCAGCCGGTCCTCACCCCGGAAAATCGCCTGATTGCGGACAAATGGAGCAATGTGCTGGGTCTGCCGCTCGCCGACGGCTTCCAGCTCGCCGGTCCTATCCCGCCGCTCTTCATGCCGGACGTCTCGCTGCTTGATCTGTACAATTGGCGGAAAGGTACCGCCTTCTCCGCAAAGTATTTGACGGGACGGAACGGGCCGATGTTTCAGAGCGACACGGCCTCAATGGGGTTCGAGTTTTCAATACCCATGTTCTTCATCGAGGGCGATGCAGACGCTGTGACGCCGGGAGGACCCGCCGAGCAATTTTTCAACCAGATCAAGGCCCCGCATAAGGAATTCGTCTGGGTTCGCGGCGGGGATCATTTCATTCCGTTCGATCGCCCCGATCAGTTCTTGGCAGAGCTGGTGGCTCGCATAAGACCGTTCGCAAGCCATTGACGGCCGGCGCTTGGGAACCGGCGCGCCGTTCCGGCTCGACCGACTGCCCCGCTACGCCCTGAAGATCGTGAGCCCCAATATCAGCAGCACCAGGAAGATCACGACGAAGACGTAGAACAGGAAGCGGGCGATATCGGCGGAGGCGGTCGAGATGCCGGTGAAACCGAGCACGCCGGCTACGATCGAGACAAGTAGGAAGATCAGCGCCCATTTCAGGATCGTCATTGCCAGCTCCGAATTGTGCCGCTTGTCGCGGGCCGTCAGCCCTTCCCTTCGGCGGACGCTAACTTCGCCGCGCGGAACTGGTTCCTACGGGTGTCAGGACCCAAGTCGGGCTCAAGTGGGGCTCAACTACCGCGCAAACGAGCCTTGCTGAATCCGGCTCGCGGCGGCACAGTCCGGTCCCGGGGCAGGAGTGCGGGGGCGACCAAGATGACGATGGCAGATTCAGCGACGATCGGCGCGGAGGTGCATGCCGCGCCGAAGAGCAAGGCGCGCAATTTGGCGATTGATCGCGCCCGCACCTTCCTGACTCTGGTGGTGCTGCTGCATCACGCGGTGATCCCCTATACTTATTTCGGTCATACCGATCCGAAGTACTTCTTCGGCTTCGACATGATCGTGCTCGCCACCGACAGCTTCTTCATGGCGATGTTCTTCTTCCTGTCGGGACTGTTCGCATGGTCTGGCATCGCCCGGAAGGGAGCACGGAGCTATTTGGCAGATCGCCTGCTTCGGCTTGGCTTACCCTTCGCGATCTGCGCCCTTACGGTCATTCCGCTCGCCTACTACGCGATCTCCCTGCGGCAGCATCCCGAGATCGGCTTTTCGGAATTCTGGTGGAATATGGTCACGAAGGGCCCGTGGCCGAGCGGGCCGATTTGGTTCCTTTGGGTCTTGTTCGCTTTCGACATGGTTGCCTGCCTGCTGCACCGGCTTTCGCCCAATCTGCTCGATCCGATCAATCGCCTCTCGCTCCACGGTCGCCGTCGGCCCGCCGTGTTCTTCGCGGTCATGCTTGCCGTCACCGCGGCGTTCTACATTCCCGGGAGGGTTCACTTCGGACCAAGCAGTTGGTTCGAGTTCGGGCCGTTCTCGGTCCAGCACGGGCGCGTGATGCTCTACGCGACCTACTTCTTTTTCGGTGCAGGCATCGGCGTTGCGCAAATGGATCGCGGGCTGCTCGCTGTCGACGGCCGGATGGCAAAGGTCAGCTGGGACTGGATGGTGCTGGCGATCGTTCCGTATTGCCTCTTGTGGGTGCTGATCTTTATCAAGCGCGAAATACTGGGCAACCCGTCGCCGTTGCCGGACTGGTATGAAGCGCTCTATGCCATCTGCTTCACTGTCTTCAGCGTGGCCATCATGTTTCTGATCCTGGCCTTTTTCCAGAGGTTCAGGCAATCAGGCTCAGCCAAGCTGCTCGATCCAATGCAGAGCGACGCGTTCGGCATGTTCCTGGTGCACTATCCGATCGCACTGTGGCTGCAATATTGGCTGTTCGACTATGACCTGCCGGCGATCGTCAAGGCCACGATCGGATTTGTACTGACAGTCATGGCGAGCTGGGCGCTGACGCGAGCGTTGCGGCAGATCCCGGGCGCGACGAAGGTGCTTTGAGGAAGCGGCACCGGCCTCCTATCGTCGTTGCGAGCGCAGCGAAGCAATCCATCTCACCGCAGGCAGCAGTGTGGATTGCGTCGTCGCGGAGCCTGTCATCGGGCCCGCCAAAGGCGGGACCCGGTGGCTCCTCGCAATGACGGAGAGATGGCGTCGCTACGCCGCCTTCCCACCCATATATTCCGGCAGCCAGCGCTCGAACGACTTACGGAGCGCATCGATCGTAACAGGCGCCTCGCCCGCGATCGCGATCGCATTGCCGCCGGTGGTGCCGATCCGCACGCACGGCACTTCGCAGCCGCGCATCTTGGCGAGCACGCGGCCGGCTTCGGTTTCCGGCACGGTGACGAGATAGCGCGCCTGGTCCTCGCCGAACCAATAGGCCTGCGAGATCAGTGAAGTCGGCGCCGCCAGCAGCTTGGCCCCGATGCCGCTCGCCATCGCCATCTCGGCGAGTGCGATCAGGAGGCCACCGTCGGAGAGATCGTGCACGGCGGTCGCGGTACCGCCATGGATCATGCCGCGCACGCAATCGCCATTGCGCTTCTCGGCGGCGAGATCGACCGGCGGCGGCGCGCCCTCCTCGCGACCGCAGATGTCGCGCAAGTAAACGGACTGGCCGAGCCAGCCATGGGTCTCGCCGACCAGGAGGATCGCTTCGCCCTCGGCCTTGAAGGCGAGCGAGGCCGATTTGGTGAAATCGTCGAGCAGGCCGACGCCGCCGATCGAGGGCGTGGGGAGGATCGCGCGGCCGTTGGTCTCGTTGTAGAGCGAGACGTTGCCGGAGACGACCGGGAAGTCGAGCGTGCGGCAGGCTTCCGAGATGCCCTTCAGGCAGCCGACGAACTGGCCCATGATCTCGGGCCGCTCGGGATTGCCGAAGTTGAGATTGTCGGTAATCGCGAGCGGCTTGCCGCCAACTGCGGTGATGTTGCGCCAGGCTTCCGCCACCGCCTGCTTGCCACCCTCAAACGGATCCGCCTCGCAATAGCGCGGCGTGACGTCGACGGTCAGGGCGAGCCCCTTCGGCCCGTCCTCGACGCGCACCACGGCGGCATCGCCGCCGGGACGCTGCATGGTGTTGCCGAGAATGACGTGGTCGTACTGCTCCCAGACCCAGCGCTTGGAGCACATGTCGGGCGTGCCGATCAGCTTCTCCAGCGCAGGCCCAAGGCCCATCGGCGCAGGCACATCGCGCGCATGCACGACCGGCAACGCGGCGGAGGGGACATGCGGACGGTCGTAGAGCGGCGCCTCGTCGCCGAGCTCCTTGATCGGCAGATCGGCCATGACGTCACCGCCATGCTTGACCACGAAACGCTTGCTCGGCGTGGTGTAGCCGACCACGGCGAAGTCGAGGCCCCACTTCTTGAAGATCGCCTCGGCTTCCTTTTCCTTCTCGGGCTTAAGCACCATGAGCATGCGCTCCTGGCTTTCCGAGAGCATCATCTCGTAGGCGCTCATCCCGGTCTCGCGGGTCGGCACCGCATCGAGATCGAGATCGACACCGAGGTCGCCCTTGGCGCCCATCTCGACCGCCGAGCAGGTCAGGCCCGCCGCGCCCATGTCCTGGATCGCGATGACGCAGCCCTTTTCCATGATCTCGAGGCAGGCTTCCAGCAGCAGCTTCTCGGCGAAGGGATCGCCGACCTGCACGGTCGGGCGCTTCTCCTCGGACTTGTCATCGAACTCGGCCGAGGCCATCGAGGCGCCGTGGATGCCGTCGCGCCCCGTCTTGGAGCCGAGATAGACGATCGGCATGTTCACGCCGGAGGCCGCCGCATAGAAAATCTTGTCGGCATCGGCGAGGCCGACAGCCATCGCGTTGACGAGGATGTTGCCGTCATAGCGGGTGTGGAAGCGCACCTGGCCGCCCACGGTCGGCACGCCGAAGGAATTGCCGTAGCCGCCGACACCGGCAACGACGCCGGAGACGAGATGCCGGGTCCTGGCATGCTCGGGCGCACCGAAGCTCAGCGCATTGAGGCAGGCGATCGGGCGCGCGCCCATGGTGAAGACGTCGCGCAAGATGCCGCCGACGCCGGTGGTCGCACCCTGATAGGGCTCGATGTAGCTCGGGTGGTTGTGGCTCTCCATCTTGAAGACCACGGCCTGGCCGTCGCCGATGTCGATCACGCCGGCATTCTCGCCGGGGCCCTGGATCACCCAGGGCGCCTTGGTCGGCAGGCCCTTGAGATGGATGCGTGACGACTTGTACGAGCAGTGCTCGTTCCACATCGCCGAGAAGATGCCGAGCTCGGTGAAGGTCGGCTCCCGCCCGATCAGCTTCAGGATGCGCTCGTATTCGTCGGGCTTGAGCCCGTGGGCGGCAACCAGTTCGGGGGTGATCTTAGGTTCGTTCTTCATGGATTCCAGGCTTTCGGCGGCGGTTTGGCCGTTCTTAGGAACATCGAGGGCTTCCGGAAAGCCCTTTATGGCGCATTTTCCCGCTGTCCCACGTTTTGCAGGCGGGGACGGCGGGAACAGGAATTGCACGGCGCGGACAGATCGGATTTAAGGGCTAAAGACCCGCAATTGAAGGCCCATTTCCTTGCACGAATTGACCAAAGCGCCCCCGCCCCGCCGCCCCGACCTCCACGTCGCCACCGAGGGTGAATTTGTGGGCTGGCGGACCTGGATTCGCGACAGTTTTGAGTCCCATGTCGGCCCCTTCTGGCACCGGATCGAGGCGGACGGCAACGTCCGCAGCGCCTTCCGGGTCGAGAAAAAGCACCTCAACGGGTCCGGGAACGTCCACGGCGGCTGCTACATGGCCTTTGCCGACTACTCCCTGTTTGCGATCGCCACCCATGTCCTGGACAGCCGGGCTGTGACGACCAATTTTGCCTGTGAATTCCTCGACGCGGCACGCGAGGGCGAGCTGATCGAATGCACCGGCGAGGTCACCCGCGCCGGCGGCTCGCTGATCTTCCTGCGCGGCAAGATGATGTCCGGGACGCGGGTGCTGCTCACCTTTTCCGGCACGATCAAGCGGATGAAGCGGAAGGCGCTACCTCAGCCAAACGCATAGCTCGGCGCCTTCCCTTTTCGCGCCCCCTCGCCCAGACTTCCCGGCAAGCGCTATCGCGCCGGGGAGCAGGAATAAGGTGCCGCAGAGCACATCGGAGGCGGGGCGCTCAGCAGCCTCCGTTTCATCGCCGTTGCCGTCCATGGCCGCCACCGGCGCCCGCAACTGGCGCGACTATGCGCTGCTGCTCGCGCTCGCCTGCTGCTGGAGCTCGACCTATCCGCTGGCCAAGCTGGCGCTTCCCACCATCCCGCCGATCACCTTCATCTCGGCGCGCTCGCTGATCGCGGCCGCCTTCCTGTTCGCGATCCTGTGGATCCGCGGCATCAAAGTCCCGACCGACGCGAAAGCGTGGAAGCTGTTCGCGACCCAGCAATTGATCAACTCGACCTTCCCGTTCCTGATCATCACCTGGTCGCAGCAATATGTGCCGGCGTCGAGCACGGTGGTGCTGGCCTCGACCACGCCGATCTTCGCGTTCCTGATCACCTCGCTGATCACCCGGCATGAGCCGGCAACGCTGCTCAAGCTCGCGGGCGCAATTTTGGGACTCGCCGGCACGATTCTCATCGTGGGCCTCGACGCGCTGCGCGGTTTTGGTAGCGAGATCGTGGCGGAGATCGCGATCCTGCTCGCCACCATCTCCTTCGCCTGCGCCACGATCTTCGGCCTTCGCCTCTCCGAATACGACCCCATGGTGGTAGCGGCCGGCTCGCTATTGTTCGGCGGTCTCATCCTGCTGCCGCCATCGCTGATCATCGACCAGCCCTGGACGCTGCAGCCGACGCCGACCGCGATCATCGCCACCATCGTCATGGGCATCGTGTCGAGCGCGCTGGGCCTGATGCTGTTCTATGTCTGCCTCGGCCGCCTCGGCACGCTGACGACGAACGCTCAAGGCTATCTGCGCATCCCGATCGGCGTTGGCCTCTCCGTGTTGCTGCTCGGCGAGAGCGTGCCGTCGAACCTGGCGCTCGGCCTGCTGCTGGTGATGGCGGGTGTTGCGGCGATGACGGTGCCGGCGGAGCGGCTGAAGCTGCGGTAAGCTCCCCGCTCAAGCCGAAAGCTGTTTCTCCGCGATCGACAGCCATTCGGCCTGCGCCTTGCGCAGGTATTTCGGCGCCCGCCGCATCTGAATCAGGAGCTCGTTGAAGACCATGCGTGCCTCGGCGCTGCGGCCGACCGTTTGCAGCAGCATGCCGTAGCGCACTTGCGCTTCGGCGCCCGGGAAGTAGCCGGCGAGCGCGTGATATTCCTCGAGCGCCTCGTCGAGCCGGCCGACCTCCGCGAGCGCGCGGGCGTAGAGCAGATGCGCGTCGGCGGAGTCAAAAGCTGGCCATTGCTTCTGCAGATCGTCCAGTGTCGCGAGCGCATCTGCGGGGCGCTTGGCGGAAAACTCCGCTTGGGCCTTGCGAAGCGCATAGGCCGGAACGTGGCCCATGGGCAGCTTCAGGATATGATCATAATGCTGCTCGGCCTCGCCGAACCGGCCAACATTTGCGCACTCTTCGGCCAGCGCTGCGCGATTGGCGATGGTGTCGGCGCCAGCCAGGTGGTCGGACAGCTCACGATAGCGTTTCTCGGGATCGAGCCGATTGGCGACGCGCTGCCGCGCCTGACGCGCGCCGGGGCTGGAAAACCATTCGGGAACGAGCTCGACGGCGATATAAGCGAGCGCGCCGATCAGCGGCACCATCAGGATGATGAAGGCCCAGGGCTGCAACCGCCCGGTCCGCGAGGCGTGATACATCAACGTGATATCGAGCAACAGAACGACGAGAGCAACGGGCATGTGACATCCGGAAGCACAACGACAGCACAGGCTTCCTGATATCGCAACTCATGCAATGAAACAACTTTGAGTTGCTGCTTCTCGCGAAAATCCACGATATCGAACGCATGCGCCTTGATGGCGACGAGAGTCAGTCGTCTTGAACGCAATGGAGGTTCATGAGACAGCAGCAGCGCGCCTAATGTCTGGCGCCGCGAGCTGCGCATGGCGGGTCACAAACATGTGCATCATGCGCAGTCAAACCGGCTTGAGCAACAATCCGCTTGCCAGCGCTCGAAACGCGTCCACGGCCTTGTTCAGCACGACTTTCGGATCGTCGGCTGCGGCGACCCATAATGCGGCACTGAGCGCGGCGCCGTTCAGCAGTCGCCCGGCTGCTTCAACATCCAAAGGCTTCACCACCTTCTCGTCGATCAGTGACCGGATCGTTCGCATGGTGATATCCAGGCAGGCGTTCTCGCCGGGCCATTTGGATGGATCACCGAGTACGGCAGGTCCATCCAGAAGCATGATGCGCTGAATTTCAGGATCGAGCGCCATTTCGATATAGGCACTGCCCTCTGCGAGCAGGCCCTGCCACAAGGTTGGCGCCTGCTCCCGGATCGCGCGCAGTCGCTCCGCCATTTCGCCATCGATCTGCGCGACGACGGCCCAGAGCAGCCCCTTCTTGTCTTCGAAATTGTGATAGAGCGCGCCCCGCGTCAGCCCGACCGAGGCCGTCAGCTCATCCATCGACGCTTCTGCATAACCCTGCGTGGCGAAAGCCTTGCGCGCAGCGCGGATGAGCTTGGCCCGATTTTCCGCCATGGCTGCGGCACGTTTTCCCTCGATCATGCTCGACCCATTTTCTGTTGACATACGCCCCGTATGTGAGCGATACGCTCACATACGAACCGTATATGAACAATGTCACGACCGGCGCCGCAAGGCAATTCGCGGTCCCTGCCCCTGATATTTCGAAAGGCACAGCCACATGCTCCAGCGCGAGGCCATCTTCCCCGCTCACCGTCACGCACTTTATGAAGCTCATCGGTATTCGGCCGCGATCCGGTCCGGCGACTTGCTGTTCGTCTCGGGACAGGTCGGCAGCCGCGAGGACGGCTCACCCGAGCCCGTGTTCGAGGACCAGGTCCGGCGTGCGTTTGCCAATTTGCGCGCGGTGCTCGCAGCTGCCGGATGCACGCTGGACGATGTGGTGGATGTCACCACGTTTCACACCGATCCTGCCCAACAGATCGATACCGTGATGGCTGTCCGTAGCACCGAAATCGGCGACGCGCCCTATCCGAATTGGACGGCTGTTGGCGTGAATTGGCTTGCCGGGTTCGACTTCGAGATCAAGGTCGTCGCGCGGATTCCTTGAGTCGCGCAAAGCCGTCTCCCGCCAATGCGGGAGCCGGCAGGAGCGGCCTACTACTTGGCGTCGTCCGCCAGCATCTTCCGGTATTTTTCGACGTCGCGCGTCACGAGCTGCTGCAGCAGCTCCGGCGTATGCTCGCCTGCATCGGGCGCAACGGTCGAGAGGTCAGCGAAGCGCTTCTTCACCGCGTCGGTCTCGACGGCCGTGCGCGCGGCGGCGTTCAGCTTGGCAATCACGGCCGGGGGCGTGCCCTTGGGCGCGAACAGGCCGTTCCAGCCCTGTGCCTCGAATTCGGGCAGGCCCGCCTCTGCCGATGTCGGCAGGTCGGGCAGCGTGGCAAGCCGCACGGTCGAGCCGACCACGAGCCCCTTCACCAGCTTCTCGTTGATCGACTGCGAGACCGAAGCGGCGGCATCGCAGACGCCGTCGATCTGGCTGCCGACGGCATCGGTCAGCGCGGGCGCGGCGCCGCGATAGCCAACTAGCGTCGCGTCGATGCCGGCGGCGGTCACGAAACTCTTGCAGATCAGATAGTTCGACGAGCCGACGCCGGCATGGCCGAGATTGATCTTGCCGGGATTGGCCTTGGCGTAGGCAATGAACTCTTTCAAATCCTTCGCCGGAAAATCCTTGCGCAGCGCGATGATGCCGAACGTCTTCGCCACCATGGCGATCGGCACGAAAGAGTCAGGCGTGAACGGCAGTTTTGGATAGATCGTGTAGGTCGCCGCATTGGTGCCGGCATTGCCGATCGCGATGGTGTAGCCGTCGGGCTCGGCGCGAGAGGCGCGCGCCAGCGCGGTCGAGCCGCCGGCCCCGGCGACGTTCTCGATCACGATGGTCTGGCCGAGCGCGATGCCCATCTGCTCGGCCACGGCGCGTGCGATCACGTCCGAGGTGCCGCCGGCCGCGAACGGCACGATCATGGTAACAGGACGCTTGGGATAATCCTGCGCGAACGCGCCAGTTGCGGGCGAAAATGACGCGAATGCCAGCGCCGCGATTGCGGCGAGTGACCGCTTCACCGAGAACGAGATCACGCGGCTTTTTCCAGATGCGCGGTCAGGCCGGCAAACAGGCCGCGGCCGTCGGTGCAGCCCATGATGTCTTCGACGTGGTTTTCCGGATGCGGCATCATGCCGAGCACGTTGCCCTTGTCGTTGACGATGCCGGCGATCGAATGCGCCGCGCCGTTGATGTTGTGGGCTTCGTCCACCACGCCCTCGGCGGAGCAATAACGATAGAGCACCCGCCCCTCGCCTTCGAGCCGCTTGATGGTCTCTTCGTCCGCCTCGTAATTGCCTTCCCCATGGGCGACCGGCACGCGGATGACCTGTCCGGCATTGTAGCCGCGGGTGAACGGCGTGTCGGACCGCTCGACCCGCAGATGCACGTCATGGCAAATGAATTTCAGCCGCTCGTTGCGCATCAACACGCCCGGCAACAGGCCGGATTCGCAGAGGATCTGAAAACCGTTGCAGACGCCCAGCACGAGGCCGCCCTTGGCCGCATAGTCGCGCACCGCGTCCATCACCGGCGCGCGTGCCGCGATGGCGCCGCAGCGCAAATAGTCGCCGTAGGAGAAGCCGCCCGGCACCACCACGAGATCTGTGCCCGCAGGCAGCGTCGGCTCGGCGTGCCAGACCATCGCCGGCTCGCTGCCCGAGATCATCCTCAGCGCACGCGCCATGTCGCGTTCGCGGTTGATTCCGGGAAAGACGAGGATGGCGGCTTTCATGGCAGAGGTTCCGACGGTGATGGGAATCGGGCTGGCCAAAGGGCCAATTCGTGAAGAGACATAGCCATTTGACGGGAATTTTACCAGTGCTAGCCTTGCCGGACGGCCTTGTACACAGGCCATAGCCGAGGCACTTTTGCCCGACGATCTTGCCCGGGATTGAAGCCATGAACGTCCCGTCGCCGCCCACATCCCGCTCCGAGCCCGTTTCCACCGAGGGCGTCGTCGCCGCCGGCGCCTATGTCGATGGCCGCCGCATCGCCAATATCGCCATCAGCGAGGCTTCGAGCTGGCGGGCCAAGCCCGGCCACGTCGTCTGGATCGGCCTGCACGAGCCCGACATGGCCCTGCTCGGCGCGGTGCAGAAGCAATTCGACCTGCACGAGCTCGCGATCGAGGACGCCAACCACGCCCATCAGCGACCGAAGATCGAGCAATATGGCGAGGCCCTGTTCATCGTGGCGCGGACGGCGCAGCTGGTCGAGGGCCGCATCGTCTTCGGCGAAACCCACATCTTCGTCGGCGAAGGTTATCTGGTCTCGGTGCGCCACGGCGCCTCGACGTCCTACAAGCCGGTGCGCGAACGCTGCGAAAGCTGCCCGCGGGCGCTCGCCCGCGGCGAGGACTACATCCTCTACGCGATCCTCGATTTCATCGTCGACAATTACTCGCCCGTGCTCGAGAGCATTCACGAAGAGGTCGAGGAGATCGAGGACTACGTGCTCGCGCACGCGATCACCAAAGCACAGATCGAGCGGCTCTATATGCTGCGCCGTGACCTCTTGCGGCTGCGCAACGCCATCGGGCCGCTGGTGGAGGTCTGCCGCCGTCTCGAGCATGACGAGCTGTCGATGGTGCGGCAGGCCATGCAGCCGCTATTCCGCGACGTCACCGACCACGTCCGCAACATCCAGGAGCGCATCGATTCCATGCGCGAGGTGCTGGCCTTCGCCTTCGAGGCCAGCCTGCTGGTCGGCCAGGCGCAGGAGACGGCGGTGTCCAAGAAGCTCGCCTCGTGGCTTGCGATCATCGCGATCCCGACCGCGCTTGCCGGCATCTACGGAATGAACTTCAAGCACATGCCGGAGCTGGAATGGGACTACGGCTATTACATGCTGCTCGGCGTGATGCTGACGGCGTGCACCGCGCTGTACTGGCGGTTTCGCAGAGCGGGCTGGCTGTGACTCAGCGCTTGGCTGGCGCCAGCACCAGCATCACCCCAATGGCAAATTGCGCATAATTGTCGGAGCTGACCTTCTCGGTGGCCGCCGAACTGATCAGGCTGGCAGTGCCTCGATCGCCGAATAGGTATCCGCTGACCTGATATTCCTTCGTGCCGTTAGGCTTCACCATCAGTCGCCGCGCCTTGAACAGGCGTGGCACCTTGGTGCCGCTGTCGCCATCAATTCCGAGAATCGAGATCTTCTGCCCCGGCGTGCGCTGCTCCAGGACCTTGACGATTTGCGTCTGCTCTTCACGGAATTGCTCCAGCGTCAGCGTGTTGCCCGGCGGATAAAACCGATAACTCACCCTGGACTGCGCACCGCAGGCGGGCTGCTGGCAAAGGAACATGTGGACGTCGTTGGGGCGCAGCTCGTAGCGGAATCCGCCTACCGAGAATGGCGGGCCCCGCTCCGCCTCGGACTTCGGGACCTCGGCGAAAGCAGCACCGCTCGCGAGCACGAACACAGCGAGCAGCGGAAACAAGAGAACGCGAAATTGCATCGATATTCTCGCAACCCGGCCTATCAGGCCGCCCAAGCCAAAACTTATAGTTGGGGACCTCGGGATGCGCTAGTGCCGTGTCGGTTGAAACTTCAGCGCGCGTTGCGGATGCTGGTCGTGCTCAACGAATGCGCCACGGCGAAGATGAGGAGAAACGCGGCCCGATGGGGCCACGCATCCTCACCCGATCAGCTCGACCCGATAATTCTCGATCACGGTATTCGCCAGCAGCTTGTCGGCGGCTTCCTTCAGCGCGGCTTCCGCCTTGGTCTTGTCGGCGCCGGCGAGCTCGATGTCGAACACCTTGCCCTGGCGAACGCTGGCGACGCCGTCGACGCCGAGCGACTTCAGCGCGCCTTCGATGGCCTTGCCTTGCGGATCGAGGATGCCCGTCTTCAAGGTAACGGTGACACGTGCCTTCACGTCGAAAATCCCCTCAGCTCTTCACCAGCACCGGGCCGGAGCCCTGCGGACGCTCGTTCTCCATGAGGATGCCGAGGCGTTTCGCAACTTCAGTATAGGCCTCGAGCAGGCCGCCGAGATCCCTGCGGAAACGGTCCTTGTCGAGCTTCTCGTTCGACTTGATGTCCCACAGACGGCAGCTGTCCGGCGAGATCTCGTCGGCGACGATGATGCGCATCATCTCGTTCTCGAACAGGCGTCCGCACTCCATCTTGAAGTCGACGAGGCGGATGCCGATGCCGAGGAAGAGGCCGGTGAGGAAGTCGTTGACACGGATGGCGAGCGCCATGATGTCGTCGATCTCCTGGGGCGTCGCCCAGCCGAAGGCCGTGATGTGCTCTTCCGACACCATGGGGTCGTTGAGCTGGTCGTTCTTGTAGTAGAATTCGATGATCGAACGGGGCAGCTGGGTGCCCTCCTCGATGCCGAGGCGCTGCGACAGTGAGCCGGCGGCGACGTTCCGCACCACCACCTCGAGCGGTACGATCTCGACCTCGCGAATCAACTGCTCGCGCATGTTGAGACGGCGGATGAAGTGGGTCGGCACCCCGATGTCGTTGAGGTGCTGAAACAGGTACTCCGAGATCCGGTTGTTGAGGACACCCTTGCCCTCGATCACCTGATGCTTTTTCGCATTGAACGCGGTCGCGTCGTCCTTGAAGTGCTGGATTAGGGTACCGGGCTCCGGGCCTTCATACAGAACCTTTGCCTTGCCTTCATAAATGCGACGCCGACGGCTCATGGGGATGTACCGTGTTTTGTTGAAATCCATGTATTTGGTGTGCTCCGGTTACTAGGATTTACGACCCACAGCGGAGCTGCCGTGAACGGCCCGGAACCCCGTCTATAACCCTTGGAAACAGAACGGGAACCAAGCCTTCAGGCAACCTATCCGATTGGCTGACCGAGCACAATCGATCCGGCCGTCCGGCGCCAACTTATACCGTCTTGCCCTGCGGCTTAACGGCCCGTTGTTTTGCCGATTCGTGCTATCTATGTAGGCATGCAGTCGGGTCGCCGCAACGGAAGGCTCCCGCTCCATTCAGCAGGGGATTTGGAACAAGGCATGAGCGAGTTCGACAAGCGCCAGGAAGGTTTCGAGAAGAAATACGCCCTCGACGAGGAGCAGAAATTCAAGGCGGAGGCCCGCCGCAACCGGCTGCTCGGGCTGTGGGCGGCCGATAAGCTCGGCATGTCCGGCGATGCCGCCACCGCCTATGCCAAGGAGGTGGTCGCGGCCGACTTCGAGGAGGCCGGCGATGCCGACGTCCTGCGCAAGATCACGGCCGATTTCACCGCCAAGAACGTCGCCGTCACCGAGCAGGCGATTCGCGCCAAGATGAGCGAGCTGCTCGCGGTGGCGGCCGCCGAGGTGAAGGCGGGGAAGTAGCCCCGCCTTCTGGCTCTATTTCAGCGTGATCTGAAAACCCATCGATCCGCTGATATTGAATCCCTCCGCTTGTTGCGGTCCGAACTGCCGGTTGATGTTGGTGTTGACCGACTCCATCCGGCAATCGCGGGCGAGAACCTCGCGCAGGAGATCACATTCGCGCGCCGCCATCTCATAGACCGTGCGGCGCGCGCGGTCGCGCAGTTTCTGGGCCTCCTCGCTGTCCCCGGTCGGACCGGCGACAAAGAAGTTGATCGAAGTCTGCACGCGCACCGATCCTTCCTGCCGCAGACCACCGCCTTGCTCGACTATGACGCGCTGGGACTGGGCCTTGGCGGGAGCAATCACGACGAGCAGACCAACGCCTGCCAAAACAAAACGCGAGCGAAATTTCATTAGGGGTACCTGTGGTTGAAGCGAAGGCCCGTTACCTAACCTCCAGAGGTTGCCATCGGACAAACCCTGGACCGCAAACACCGGGCCGCCGCTTCACCAGCGGTTAACCGCGTCGGTCACTCCTCCTTGAAGCCGTACTCCGGCACGTTGCCGCTGGCGCCGTAATATTTGTACGGCAGGAATTTGCCGCTCATGGTGATCTTGACGCGGTCGCCCTTCGGGTTGGCCACGCGTTCGATTCCCATGTCGAAATCGATCGCCGACATGATGCCGTCGCCGAATTCTTCTTCGATCAGCGCCTTCCAGGCCGGGCCGTTCACCATCACCATCTCGTAGAAGCGATAGATCAGGGGATCGGTCGGCGGCATCGGCGTGCCGGTGCCGCGCATCGGCACCTCGTTGAGCATCGCAACTTCCGCCTTCGACAGGCCGAACAGCTCGCCGGCATTGGCAGCCTGCGGCTTTGTCAATTTCATCTGGCCGAGAATGGCGCCGACGATGAGGACCTCGGAATATCCCCCGATCTTGTCGCAGATGTGCTTCCAGCTCCAGCCCTTCTCGCGCTTGATGTCGAGCAGCTTCTCGGTGAGGTCTTCGCGTTTCATGTCAGGCCTCCGTTTCACGCAGTCAGTCCGGGACTGGTCCCGGGAATCCAGGTCTGGCGTTGCTCGTCACCACTGGACGCGATCGTCAGTCCGGGCTTGCCGATATGCACCAGCGGCACATTACGCGGATCGTGACCGGGTGTCTCGGCGGTAAACGTCTTGCTGCGCGTCACCAGGAAATCGATGATGTGGTTGCGCAGCGCGTAGTAGAGCGGATGGCGGTGCAGATCGGTGCGGCCGCGGTCCCTCGGCAGCGGATTTTCGACGACCTCCGCGAGCAGCGCGCCGGGCCCGTTGGTCATCAGGAAGATCTTGTCGGCGAGGTAGATCGCCTCGTCGACGTCATGGCTGATCATGAACGCGGTCTGCCCGGTCTCGAGGCAAATGCGCCGCACCTCGTCCTGCAACGTGCCGCGCGTCAGCGCGTCCAACGCCGAGAACGGCTCGTCCATCAGCATGATCTTCGGCGTGATCGAGAGCGCGCGTGCGATGCCGACGCGCTGCTTCATGCCGCCGGACAGCTCTGACGGCCGCTTGTGCTCGGAGCCGGTGAGACCAACGAGGTCGATGAAGGTCTGCGCGTGCGCCTTCACCTTGGCGCGGTCCCAGTTGCGCCATTTCGAACTCACGGCATAGGTGACGTTGCCGAGCACGGTTCGCCAGGGCAACAGCGCGTGGCTCTGGAAGATCACGGCGCGGTCGAGGCTGGTGCCCGAAATCGCCTGCCCGTCGACGATGACGGCGCCCTCGCTCGGCGCATCGAGGCCAGCGAGGATGTTGAGCACCGTGGTCTTGCCGCAGCCGGAATGCCCGATCACGCAGGCAAACTCGCCGCGCGCCATCGACAGCCACAGGTTCTCGAACACGGTGGTCGTGGCGCCGCCGGCGCCCGGATAGCGCTTCGCGATGGCTTCGATGGAGATGAATTTGTCGGTCATCGCCCCTACTCCGGAAACGTGACCATGCGCGTGAAGCGCGCCAGGATCTGGTCGAGCAGCATGCCGACGATCCCGATCAGCAGGATCGCGATGATCACGTTGGTGATTGACAGATTATTCCACTCGTTCCAGACGAAATAGCCGATGCCGGTGCCGCCGACGAGCATTTCGGCGGCGACGATCACGAGCCAGGCGATGCCGATCGAGATGCGCATGCCGGTCAGGATCGTCGGCGCCGCTGCGGGGAGGACCACGGTGAAGGCCCGCCTGACGGTGCCGACCTCGAGCGTACGCGCGACGTTGATCCATTCCTTGCGCACGCTGGCAACGCCGAACACGGTGTTGAGCAGCATCGGCCAGATCGAGCAGATGAAGATGACGAAGATCGCCGAGATCGAGGAATCCTTGATGGTGTAGAGCGCCAGCGGCATCCAGGCCAGCGGCGAGATCGGCTTGAGCACCTGGATGAAGGGATCGAGCGCCTTGCTGAGCAACGGCGACATGCCGATCAGAAATCCGAGAGGGATCGCGACCAGCACCGCCAGCAGATAGCCGGTGCCGACGCGCGCGATGGAATAGCCGAGTTGGATGCCGAGCCCCTTGTCGTTGGGCCCGTTGTCGTAGAACGGCCGTCTCAGATGCTCCCACAGCTTGGCGCCGACATCGAGCGGTCCGGGCATCGCCGATTTGCCCTGCGTCGCGGTCAGCCCCATCAGCTTGGCGTATTCAGGGCTCATCGTGGCGACGGGGCCTGTGGAGCGCGTGGCGAGATGCCAGATGCCGAGGAAGGCGGCGAGCAGCGCGATGGAGACGAGACCGGCGCGGAGACGGAGGGAGGAGCTCATCGCTCAAGGCCTCTCCACCCGTCGTCCCGGCGAACGCCGGGACCCATACCGCGAAATCTATCGATCGCACTCGGTGGGCGTACCGAACAGCGAGCCTTCGCCAAGCGTCTCTCTGTGGTTATGGGTCCCGGCGTTCGCCGGGACGACGCTGGGGAGAGAACGCGGCTTCTCACGACGACTTCCTGATCTTGAAGCTCGCGACATAGTCCTCCGGCTTGGCCGGATCGAAAGTCTTGCCCATCACCGCAAACGACTTGTAGCTACTCGCCGGCGGCGTCAGCCCCATCTCGGTCATCAGCCTCTTGGTGTCGGTCGCCAGATACACCTGCTCGGCCACCGCCTTGTAGTCGACGTCGCCCTTGATCTGGCCCCAGCGCTTCATCTGCGTCAGCATCCACACCGCGAAGGACTGCCAAGGGAACGGATCGAAATCGACGCGCTTCGCATCGGTCTTCACGCCGCCGAGACCGTCGGCATAGGTGCCGGTCAGGACCTGTTCGAGCACGGTCACCGGCGCGTTGATGTAGTTGGCCGGCGCGATCGCTTCCGCGATCTGCTTGCGGTTCTCCGCCTTCGAGGCATAGGCGGTGGCATCGACGATGGCGCGGGTCAGCGCCGCAAAGCTGTTTGGCGCTGACGTGATGAACTCGCGGCTGGCGGCGAAGCTGCAGCAGGGATGACCGTCCCAGATCTCCTTCGACAACAGATGCATGAAGCCGACGCCGTCATAGATCGCGCGCTGGCAGATGTTGTCGGGCGCGAGGAAGCCGTCGATGTTGTCGGCACGCAGATTGGCGACCATCTCTGGCGGCGGCACCGAGCGCAGCTGGACGTCGGTATCGGGATCGAGACCGTGCTCGGCGAGATAGTAACGCAGCAGGTAATTGTGCATGGAATAGTCGAAGGGGATGGCGAATTTCAGGCCCTTCCAGTCCTTCGGGTCGCGCTTGTCCTTGTGCTTGGCCGCCAGCACGATGCCCTGCCCGTTGATGTTCTCGATCGCGGGCACCGCAAACGGGATGGCGTTTGCGCCGAGGCCCAGCGAGATCGCGATCGGCATCGGCGCCAGCATGTGCGCGGCGTCGTATTCCTTGTTGATGGTCTTGTCGCGGATCACGGCCCAGCCGGCAGTCTTGACCACTTCGACGTTGAGACCGTGCTTGGCATAAAAGCCCATCGGCGCCGCCATAATGATGGGCGTGGCGCAAGTGATCGGGATGAACCCGACCTTGAGGTCCTTCTTCTCGGGCGTACCGGCCTGCGCGAAAACCTCGGTCGCCGTCTTCAGCGGGAAGAACTGCGACAGCGCGGCCAGCGCTGTCGACGCCCCGACCGACTTCAGAAACGCCCGCCGCGCCACATCCTGCGGAAACATCGCGCGCATCACTGCGGAGGCAACCACGCCCTCGTAGCGTTTCTCCTCGCTCTCGACCGGCTCGCAGCGCAGCGCTGCCTGCTCATGCTCCCGAGCCGAACGGTGCTGGCCGCAAACGCAGCCCGCCCGGAGATTGCGGTCGGCATCAAACGGATCGTCGAACGTGGACATGCTGCTGCGCCCCTTTGTCACACTGCGCGGCGGATGCCGTTGTCCGCCGCGTCAGGTCAAAATTCCATCGTGGCCCGGCTACAGCTTGCGCAGCCGGGCCACGAGAAACATGCAGGTTCTATGCCGCCTTGCCCGTTACCTGGGCAGCAATAGGCAACCCCTGCTCGATCGGCAGCGAGGGGTCACGCGACCATTCGTTCCAGGAGCCGAAATACATCCGCACGTCCTTCACGCCGGCATTCTTCAGCGCCAGGAAGGTGTTCGAGGCGCGCGCGCCCTTGAAGCAGTAGAGATAGACCGGCGTTGTCGGCGAGATGCCGACGGTGGCGCATTCGGCCAGGATCTCGTCCTTGGACTTGAAGCGTGGCCCTTCCGCGGTCGGCTTCATCATGCGGTACCATTCCAGCCACACTGCACCGGGGATGCGGCCCTTGCGGGGGCAGAAATCCTTGCCGTAGGGCGAAGAGCTGTCGCCGATCCATTCGTCGACATCGCGCACGTCGAGAATGGCGATGCCGGGCTTGCCGACCGCGGCAAGCATGGTCTTCGCATCGATCAGGATCTCGCCGGCTTCCGGCACGACCGCGAACGAGGCCTTCGCCGGCGCCGGGACATCCTTCGTCACCGGAAGACCCGCGGCCGACCATGCATCGAAGCCGCCATGCAGCACCTTCACCTTGGGATAGCCGAGCATCGTGAGCAGATAGTAGCCGCGGCAGGACTGGCCGAAGCCGGAATTCATCGACTGCTCGTAGATCACGGCGGTCTCCTTGCCGGAGAGACCGGCAGCGCCGAAAGCGTCGGCGAATTTGGTCTTCAGCTCGCTCATGCCTTCCGGCGTCGAGGTCGCAAGAAACGTGAAAATCTCGTGCACGTTCACGGCGCCCGGCAAGTGCCCGGCGCCATAGGCATCGGGATTGCGGGTGTCGATGACGACACAGGGTTCGAGCTTCAAGAGATCGGCAAGTTCGCTGGCAGAGATCAGAACGTCCGTCATTGGCAGCCTCTCCGTTGAGGTTAAGTGGTCTTCTGGGGTGGACTCGTGAAGCTCAGTAATCGGCGAGCATCTTGCGCAGCTGCTTGGTGGCCGGCGTGACGATCGCGACGAAATAGGCCTCGCGCAGCCGTCGCTGCGCGCGGTGACTCCTAAGATAGCCGCGCGCGCCACAATGCAGCATCGCCGCATGCGCCGCCGCGACGCTGGCCTCGCCGGCGCGCAGGCGCAGCGCGATCACCTTGCGCCAGTAGGTCTCGTCCTCGTTGTAGGGATCGCGCGCCAGCACCATGGTCTCGGCTTCGAGCTCCGCGGCGAGATCGCGGAAGTGCACCGGCTGCTGCGGCAGATAGCGGTTGATGTGGCCGAGGGGACCACCGACCTCGTCCATGATGTTGATGCAGTCGCGGATCACGCCCAGCGCCATGCCGGCCTGCAGCAGGATGAACCCGGCGCGGATCTTCTTGACAAAGGGGCCGGCGGGATCGGCCAGGATCATCGTCCGGCACGAAGACATCGCGGAACTGCACGCCATAGGTGCCGGTGCCGTCCATCGCCATGAACGGCTTGCACGGCGTCAGCGTGATTGCGGGATCGGAGCAATCGGCCAGGAACATCACAGTACCCGGTTCGCCGCCTGCGATGCCCTGATCATCTTCGCGCTCGAAGATGGTGCCGAAATAATGATCGGGACCGAGATTGGAGACCCAGGGCAGCGCGCCGCGCACGATGTAGCCGCCCTCGACCTTGCGCCCCTTCAGCTTCAGTTTCTCGATGCCGAAAAAGCTCTTCATCGGGTTGGAGAGCCCGGTGCCGCCGAGCACCCGGCCGGTCGAGAAGGCATCGCCGAAGCGCTTGGCGAGCTTCAGATTGGTCGAGTTGGCCGCGTACCAGACCAGCGTGTTCTGGCACCAGGCCATGAAGGCCGTCGCGCCGCAGACCTCGCCGATAGCAGCCATCGCCTGGATCGCGCAGCGCAGATCTGCGGGACCTTCGTGCGGCACGTGACTGCCCCAGGCGCCGACCGCGCCGAACTTGCGCAGCACCTCGGCCGGATAGACCGAGCCGTCGTCGATGCCGGCGGCAAGCGGCGCGAGATCTTCGCGCGCGATCCGCGCCACCTCCCCTGCAATGGACGGTGCGGGCTGATCCAAAACCTCGGCCCGCGATAAAGCCAGTGACCCCATGATCGTCTCCCGCACCTTGTCCTGGTTTTGCTAACAGCTAGATGCCGACCTCGAGATTGACCGGGCGCGTGAAGGTGTTGGCGACCGGCGACCATTTCTTCACATGGGCGACCAGCGCGTTGATCTCGTCCTGCGAGACGCCCTCGCAGGCCATGTCGACCTTGACCCGCACGTCGGTGAAGCCGACCGGCTTGTCCGAGGTATCGCCGGTGCCCCAGACCGCGGTGATGTTGAGATCGCCTTCGAGCTCGAGCTCGAGCTTGTTGACGATCCAGCCGCGATGCACGGCGTTGGCGTGCAGGCCGACGGCGAGGCACGAACCGAGCGCAGCAAGCGAGGCTTCCGACGGATTGGGCGCGGTGTCGTCGCCGAGCAGCCCCGGCGGCTCGTCGACGATATAGGGCGGCAGATTGCGGATGTAGTTGGCGTGGCGGAATTTGCCTTCCGCGACCGTCTTGCATTTCAAGGTCTTGACGACCTTTGGATTGGCCTTGCCGCTCGCGATCAGTTGCTCGAGGCCATTCTTGTCGATGGGCGCAAGGCACCCCGTCAGCACTGTCTTTTGAACGACGGCAGTCATCATCTTCTCCCTGGCAGCCGTGGAAAACGGCAGGATACCGAACGGTCTGTTTCCTTGCATGGAGCGTGCCAGACGAGACCGAAAACGAAATGCGAGGCATTGGAGCCGCTTAGCGATGGGTACCTGCGGATTGATCAGCCGCGCTCTGCTCAAAGGCGATGCAGCTGAGATCGTCGATGCGAATCTTTTTAGCGCGAAGCAGATGCGGCTTGATGATACCGCGCGGCTGCGATTAAGTTGCAATCCATGGCCAAACCTTCACTGAACAAGCCCTCACTGAACAAGATATCGTCGAAGAAGAACGCGCCGCATTCAGGCGCTGGCGATGACGAATCCGCGCGCGGGCGCCTGCTCAGCGCCGCCTCGCATCTGTTTTGCAAGAACGGGATCAACGCCACCGGCATCGATGCGATCATCGAGGAAGCCGGCACCGCGAAGACCACGCTTTACAAATTGTTCGGCTCCAAGACCAACCTCGTCAACGCGGTGCTGGAGAGCGAAGGCAAGCAATGGCGCGAATGGTTCATCGGCGCCATGGAAGACGGCGGCGGCGACGCGCAGGCCAAGCTGACGCGCATCTTCCCGGCTCTGAAGAGCTGGTTTGCCGAAGAGCGGTTCTACGGCTGCCCCTTCATCAACGCGGTCGGCGAGCACGACAAGGACTCCAAGCAGTTCCGCAACATCGCGCTGAAGCACAAGAAGATCGTGCTTGGCCATATCGAGAAGCTCGCCGGCGAGCTCGGCTCGGGCGAGCCCGCCGTGCTCGCGCATCAGCTCGGCCTCCTGATCGACGGTGCGATCGTCGCCGCGATGATCTCGCGTGATCCCGGCGTGGCAGATACGGCAGCGCTGACGGCAGGCCCCCTGCTCGGCCAGTCCAAGGCGAAGAAGAAGCGCGCGGCGGATCAGCTGGAGGCGGTGTGAGCTTGCACTGATCTCGTAGGTGGGCAAAGGCGCGAAGCGCCGTGCCTACCATCTCTGCCTCGGCGCATGTTGAAAGAAATGGTGGGTACGCTTCGCTTTGCCCACCCTACGAGACCGAGCCCTACGGCCTCATCCCCTCCATAAACCGCTTGATCGCCCCCAGTACCGGCTGCTGATCACCCGCAAAGAACCAGTGATCGTTGCCATCGAGCTCGACGAACTCCGCTCCGCTGATCCGGCTCGCGATATCACGGCCGGCCGCGATCCGCACCGCCTGGTCGCCGCGTCGGTGCAGCACCAGCGTCGGCACCGCGATCTGCGAGAGGAGATGCCGCACGTCGGCATCGCGAAAGGCCTCGAGCACGGCCGAGATGCCGCCGGGACTGGAGGCCGCACGCAATAGCCCGGCCCACCAGGCGCGCGCCTGGGGATCACCAGCCAGACTCGGCGCAAAGGTCTCGATCCCGACCGGGCCGCCCCATTGCGCGACGAGCTGCCTGCTCCAGGCGTCATACTGGCTGGCGCGCAACGCGTACGGATAATCCTCCGCCCAACATCCCTTGGCGAGCGCACCGAACAGGATGAGCCCGGCCACGCGGCGCGGCTCATCGACGGCAAATTTGACGCAGGCCGGCCCGCATTCGGAGGCGCCGAACAGCACGACGCGGCGCGAATCCACTGCCCGCAGCACGGTGCCGATGTCCTCCGCAGTCACGTCGATCCCAGGTGCCGATCCGACCCGGTCGGACAACCCGATCCCGCGACGATCGAAAACGATCAGCCGTCCAAGCTTCATCAACGACGCCAGGAACGTCCGGCTTGCAGGGCTCTCCCAGACCCGCTCCACATGTGACACGAAGCCGGGCATCACCAGGATATCGAGCGGACCACTTCCGTAGGTCTGATATGCCAGATGCACGCCGGCGCCCTTCACGTAGCTCGTGATCGGAACAGCGTGCAGCTCCGTTGCGGGACTCATGAGCGCCTCGGTCTCGGCCTCCGGCGCAATCCCGAGCTCATCCCGCAGCCGCTGTGTCAGGGCCGCGTGATGACGCTCGGCCGCGCTGCGGTCGCCGGCCAGCAGCAGGCTGCGGATCAGATGCCGCCCATAGACCTCGCTGAGCGGATCGAGTTCAGCCAGGCGCGCCGCGTACGCGGTCGCGGGAAAATGATCGCCGGCGGCATTCTTGTCCTGCACCAGACGCTCCAGCGCATGCATCAGCCGTCCTCTCAGCGCCTCGCGGCGAAAGAACGCCCAATCGTCGAATTCAGGGCAATCGTCGAGAGCGAAGCCCGCAAGGAAGTCGCCGCGATAGACCCGGCAGGCCGCTTCAAAGTCGCCGCGGTCGCAGGCGCTCTCGAATGAATGCGCATCGACCTTGAGTACGACCGCCGGAGACAACCGCACGCTGGTGCGGTCGGTCTCGAACACCGGCTGGCCGAGCGCGAGCTCGACGCGATGAAGCAGCCGCCGCAACCGCGCAAGGCCCGTCTCGCGATCGGTCTCAGGCCAGAGCAGCGTGGCGATGACGTCGCGCGCGACCGCAGCCTTGGCCTCCGCGAGATAGACGAGCAGCGCAAGACCCTTGCGCAGGTTCAACTTGATCGGGCCGCCGTCAGCATGGACCTCCGGGAACCCGAATGTCTCCAGCGAGAAAGCTGTCATGGAAACCCTCTCACCCCTTGGGACGTCCCCAGGGGACGCACAGGGGACGGCGCCGCGGTAGCCATTGGCCCAGATCGAGCCCGCTGGCCGGCGACCGCCTCTAGCTCTGCATGCGGCACCGCTGGATCAGGCACAATAGGAAAAACCATGTTCTCGCGCCTCGCAATCCTGCTCTACGCAATCGTGAGCTATGCCGTCTTCACGGCGTCCTTCCTCTATGCGCTCGGTTTCGTCGGCAATTATGTCGTACCCAAGTCGATCGATCAGTCGATCGACGTCGGCAGCTCTTTAGATTTGACCGAGGCCATCGTCGTCAACCTGCTGCTGATGAGCCTGTTTGCCATCCAGCACAGCGTCATGGCGCGCCCGGCCTTCAAACGCTGGTGGACCAAAGTTCTTCCCGTGGCCTGCGAGCGCAGCACCTATGTGCTGCTCTCCAGCCTCATTCTCCTCCTGCTGTTCTGGCAGTGGCGTCCGATCCCGATGCCGATTTGGCAGACCACCGGAATCGTGGCGTGGTTGCTGACCGGCGTCCATTGGCTCGGCTGGCTGACCGCGTTCGCCTCGACCCACATGATCGATCATTTCGACCTGTTCGGCCTGCGCCAGGCCTTGTCGGCGCTGCGCGGGACCGAGCCGCAGGGTCACTCCTTCAAGGCGCCGCTGCTCTACAAGATCGTGCGGCATCCGATCATGCTGGGCTTCCTCCTCGCATTCTGGGCCACGCCCGAGATGACCGCCGGCCATCTGCTGTTCGCGCTCGCGAACACCGCCTATATCCTGGCCGCGTTGCAGTTCGAAGAGCGGGATCTGATCGCGGAGTTCGGGGAGACCTATCGGCAGTATCGCCGCCGCGTTCCGATGCTGGTGCCGCGCCTTTTCGCGCGGACCCGGACGAAAGACCGTGACGTGGCCCGGAGCATCGGAGCGCCCCGATGAAAGCCATTCTGTGCCACTCGTTCACCGGACCCGGCGATTTGCGCCTCGGTGAGATCGATGTGCCCAAGCCTGCCGGCGATGAGATCCTCATCGACGTCCACGCGGCCTCCGTCAGCTTCATGGACCAGTTGCTGGTCTCGGGTCTCTACCAGATGCGGCCGCAGACGCCCTTCGTGCCCGGCACAGAAGCCTCCGGAACCGTCGTCGCAATCGGCGACAGGGTGACAAGGTTCGCGCCAGGCGATCGCGTGGCCTGCAGCAGCTGGACCGGCGGCTACGCCGAACGAATGATCGCGAAGGAATCGAAGACCGTGCGCCTGCCTGACGGCGTCGCGTTCGAGGCGGCGGCAACCATCCTGCACAATTACGGCACGGCCTATTATGCGCTGGTCGAGCGGGCACGAGCCGAGCGCGGCGAAACGCTGTTCGTCACCGGCGCTGCCGGCGGAGTTGGACTGGCCGCCGTCGACCTCGGCCGCCATCTCGGCCTGCGCGTCGTCGCCGGCGTCGGCTCCGACGACAAGGCGGCCCTGGTCCGCGGCTACGGCGCCAGCGAGGTCATCAATTATCGCGGCGAGGATCTGCGCGACCGGATCAAGTCGGTCACGTCAGGAGAAGGAATCGACGTCGGCTTCGACAATGTCGGCGGTACGATTTTCGAGCAGATGGCCCGGCTGATGAAATGGGGCGGACGGCTGATGCCGATCGGCTTCACGGGCGGCGAGATTCCGTCCATCCCGATGAACCTGCCGTTGCTGAAGAACTTCTCCATCGTCGGCGTCTTTGCCGGCGCCTGGGCGGAGAAATTTGCAGCAGAGGGCGCGCGCATGAATGACACCTTGATGCAATTGCTGGCCGAAGGGCAGATCAGTCCGCACATCGACCGCGTCCTTCCCTTAGAGGAGGCCGGCGATGCCATGCGCGCCGTGGCCAATCGCACGGTTCAGGGACGAATTGTGCTCAAGATCAGGTAGAGTGCGCCATGGCTCCGATCATCATCGACAAGCGCTATTGCGGTCCTCCGAATTCCGGAAATGGCGGCTATGTCTGCGGCCGGCTCGCCCGCCATATTCCGGGGCCAGCGGAGGTGACGCTGCGCGCGCCGCCCCCGCTGGACACGCCGCTCGATGCCATCGCGACGGACGGCGACACATGGGAGCTCCGCGACGGCGACAAGGTGGTCGCGACAGGGCGCGCCGTGAGCGTCGAGCTTGCGCAGATCGAGACAGCTAACTTGCCGGAAGCCCGCGCGGCCGAATTGCTCGCACTGTTCAATCCGCACGAGCATCCGCTGCCAAACTGTTTCGTCTGCGGTCCCGCAAGGGCGAAAGGCGACGGCCTGCGCATCTTCGCCGGCCCGCTCCGCCGTCATGCGCGGAACGCCGTTCTCGCCGCGAGCTGGGCACCCGATCCGAATCTCGCCGCCGAGGATGGCCTCATCGCGCCCGAATTCCTCTGGTCCGCGCTCGACTGCCCGACCGGCTTTGCCTGCAACTACGATCCACAACGCGGCAGCTTCGAGAAGACCCCGCTGCTGCTCGGACGGATGTCAGCCCGCATTGAAGTCCGCCCCCGCCCCGGCGAGCGCTGCATCATCACCGCCTGGTCCACCGGCCGCGACGGCCGCAAGCGCATGGCCGACGCCGCGCTTCATGATGAAGCCGGGAGATTGCTGGCGTTGGCACGGACGACATGGATTGCGGTGGAGCGCGACGTGCAGCTCGGGCGTCTTTCGTAAGGGCGACACGAGCGCCTGGCACCAGCCCGGGCCTGCCAGCCGCTCGGCTGGCCCGGGGCGCGATCCGCTTTGCCCACCATGTGGACGCTGCCAGACCTTGAGAAGCGTTGAACCTGTGTTTGATCAAAGATACCCTTGAAAATCTTCGTCCAGAAAAACAAGATCCAGGGGGACGTGATGGTTCGCAAGTTAATGGCATTTGCAATCGTTGCCGCGGGCATGTGGTTCGCTGGCGTCGCAAATGTTGAGGCGCAACAGCCGGAGCTCAACGCGCCTGACCTGGTCCTCATCAACGGAAAGGTTCTGACGTTGGACGACCGATCTACCGTCACGGAGGCAGTCGCCATCGCAGATGGAAAGATCGTCGCAACCGGCACCAGTGCTTCGGTGAGGGCGCTCGCCGGCGCCCGGACCCGCGTGCTCGATGTGTCTGGCAGGACCGTCATCCCCGGATTGATCGATACACACGCTCACTTCAAGGCCGCTGGACTGGGCGACTATGTCGTCATCATGGGCCGAGCCAAGACGGTCGCGGAAGCGCTCGAGGCCATCAAGGCATTTGCTGCGAAGAAGAAGCCGGGCGAGTGGATTGTAGGTGGCGCGTGGCATCCGCCTTCACAATTGGCCGAGAAGCGATATCTGACCAGGCAGGAGATCGATAGCGTTGCTCCAGACAATCCGGTCTATCTTCGCACCGTCGGGCATTTCTCGATGGCGAACAGCATGGCTCTACAGCGGGTCGGAATCGACAAGACCACCGCGGATCCGAGCGGGGGAAAGTTTGAGCGCGACGCGGCCGGTGAATTGACCGGGGTGCTGGTGGAGACGGCGATCGATCGGGTCGAGAAGGCGGTGCCGCCCTGGACAGAAGACGATGAGATGCGGCAATTCACGATTGCCGAAGGTGTGCTGAACAGCTTCGGTATCACGAGCGTGGTCGAAGGCGCGACAGAGGCACGCGATATCCGCATGCTGCAGAAGCATGTCGCCTCCGGGAAAGCCACATTGCGCACCGGCGTGATGTTTCGACCGGAGCCCCCGGCCGATCTGACCGCGTGGGAAGCGATCATGGCAGGCAACGGGGCCTCTTCCGGCTTTGGCGACGATTGGCTGAAGTTCGCGGGAATCAAGATCTTCTACGACGGCGGCATGACGCTGAAGACAGCGCTCATGCGCGAAGTGTATCCCGATTCACATGACAACTATCATGGCGTTGCGCAGCAGACACCTGAGCGATTGAAACAACTCATCTCCATCTGCAACCGTTACGACTGGCGGGTCGGTGTCCACGTGGTGGGTGACCTTGGTATTGACCAGGTGCTCGATGCGTTCGAGGCAGCGGATAAGGAGAAATCGATCCGAGACCGTCGCTTCGTCCTCATTCACGCCAGCCTGATCCGGCCAGAACAGATGGAGCGTGCGCAAAAGCTGGGAGCCCGTGTCGATTTCCAGAACGCTTTCATGTGGGATAAGGCAGCGACCGTCGAACGATTTCTCGGAAAAGCGACCGCTGACCGCGCCGTACCGACCAGGACGTTGATCGAAAAAATGGGGCTCAATAGTCTCGGTGCCGGGACGGACTTTCCCGTCAACCCGATCAACCCCTTCCTCAACATGTACATCATGGTGACCAGGAAGGACCCCAACGGAAACATCTACGGCGCGGCAGAAGCCATTACGCGCGAGCACGCCCTGCGGCTCTACAGCAGCGCGGCCTCGCGCTACACGTTCGATGAAGCACGTAAAGGGACCATTGAGCCCGGAAAGCTTGCGGACATCGTGGTGCTCTCCGCTGACTACACGGCCGTGCCGGAGGAGCAGATCAAGGACATCAAGGTGGACCTGACCCTGGTCGGCGGCAAGGTTGTCTTTCAGCGCTGAACCGGCGCTGATTGGCCAGGGTGCGGTTGGCCCAAATTCGGCACGAGTTTCGGAGGGTGGGCAAGGCGCGCAGCGCCGTGCCCACGACTCTGGTCCCGGCCTCGTCGGTCGAGATGGTGGGCACGCTTTCGCCTTCGCTCTTCGAGCTACGTCGAAAGCTTTGCCCACCCTACGAGACCGTCACGCGCCGCAATCTACGCGCTCTGCTCCATCATCTCCTGCAGCCGCGCCAGCTCGGCCTCCAGATCCCGCTCCACATCCGCCGCGCGAATCTCCAGCACGCGATAGTCCCGCGCCTCCAGCCAGGCCTGCCGCGACGCACGGTCTGCCGCGATCGCCTCGCCCTCGCCCGGGTTGACCAGCTCGATCGCGATCCGGTGCGGGAACGAGACGAAGTCCGGGATGTGGCGGCCGACCGGGGTCTGGCGCTTGAACTGGCCTGCGAAGCGGCGATCACGTGTCAGCGCCTGCCAGAGCAGGCGCTCGGCGTCGGTCGGGTTGCGGCGAAGCAGGCGGGCGAGGCCGCGCACGGTCGAGCCGCTGTCGGGCACGCCGCCGCCCTGCCCGTGCTCGGCCAAAAGCGCGCGCAGGCGCGTCGCCTGCTCGCCATCGAGCACGCCGCCCTTGGCCGGGCCCTTGCGCCCTTCCGCGATCGCCATGATCACCCCGTGCAGGGTGTGCATGTCCTGCTTGGTCGGCTCCATCCGACTGAAGATGTTGCGCAGGTTGACCAGCATGGTGTCGCGCTTCTCGGCGGGGCGCAAAAATTCCACCTTGTCGAGTTCGCGGATGAGGTTGTCGAAGAACGCCTGCATCTGGTGCTGCGAGGCGCGCTCGGAGCGCTCCGGCATGGCGTGCGGCAGCTCGCCCGAGGTCGCTCGCTTGAACCATTCATAGCCGACCAGCAGCACGGCCTGGGCGAGGTTGAGCGAGGCGAAGCCCGGGTTGACCGGGAAGGTGATGATGCGGTTGGAGAGCCCGACCTCCTCGTTGGTCAGCCCCCAGCGCTCGCGGCCGAACAGGATACCGCACCTGCCGCCGGTCGCGACGTGACCCGCGATCTCGCTGGCAGCTTCCTCCGGCCCGACCACCGGCTTGGCCTGGTCGTGGGGGCGCGCGGTGGTGGCGAACAGCAGATCGAGATCGGCGACGGCGTCTTCGACCGTGCCGAACAATTCGACCTTTTCCAGAATGTGGTCGGCGCCGGCGGCGGCGCGCTGTGCCGCGATGTTGGGCCAGCCGTCCCTGGGGTTGACGATGCGCAAGGCGCCGAGGGCAAAATTGCCCATGGCGCGCGCGGCCATGCCGATGTTTTCGCCCAGCTGCGGCTCGACCAGGATGACGATGGGACCGTCGAGGGACAAACCCGCCTTGCTCTTGTCAGTCCCCGACATCTCGTTTCGCTTTCACTCTTCGTCTCAAGGCCTTGCCAGGGCACTCTCAGGAATTGATTCAAGCCGGCCTTTCCCAAGTCGTCCTTGGGCCGGCCGGCGCTGTCCGCCTCGTTTGCCTGTCCTGACGAAATTCTCAAGGGAAATAACGGGTTGGAATCGACTTTTGAATCTCCTCCGGATCCTCGGATCCGGCCCTGCGGCAGGGCGGCCCCGCCCCCCATCTGGGCAAGCTGGATCGGCTAAAAGTGCATAATCCCTTGGCTTTCGCCCGCCGCGCGGCGGTGCTAAGAGGCGGCGGATATTCCCGTGGCGCGCCAAAAGCGCCGTTCCCAAGAGGCTTCCCCGATCATGGCAAAAATCAAGGTATCCAATCCCGTCGTCGAGCTCGATGGCGACGAGATGACCCGGATCATCTGGCAGTACATCAAGGACAAGCTGATCACCCCGTTCCTGGATGTCGAGCTGATGTATTTCGACCTGGGCATGGAGTACCGCGACCATACCAACGATCAGGTCACCATCGACGCCGCCGAGGCGATCAAGAAGGTCGGCGTCGGCGTCAAGTGCGCCACCATCACCCCTGACGAGGCCCGGGTGAAGGAGTTCAACCTCAAGCAGATGTGGAAGTCGCCGAACGGCACCATCCGCAACATCCTCGGCGGCGTGATCTTCCGCGAGCCGATCATCTGCAAGAACGTGCCCCGCCTGGTTCCCGGCTGGACCAAGCCGATCATCATCGGCCGCCATGCCTATGGCGACCAGTACCGCGCCACCGACTTCAAGTTCCCCGGCAAGGGCACCCTGTCGATGAAGTTCGTCGGGGAGGACGGCACCGTCATCGAGAAGGAAGTGTTCAAGTCTCCCGACGCCGGCGTCGCGATGGGAATGTACAACCTCGACGACTCCATCATCGACTTCGCCCGCGCCTCGCTCAATTACGGCCTGCTGCGCAACTATCCGGTCTATCTCTCGACCAAGAATACGATTCTGAAGGTCTATGACGGCCGCTTCAAGGACATCTTCCAGGACATCTACGACCGCGAGTTCAAGAGGGAATTCGAGGCCAAGGGCCTGACCTACGAGCACCGCCTGATCGACGACATGGTGGCCTCGGCGCTGAAATGGTCCGGCGGCTATGTCTGGGCCTGCAAGAACTACGACGGCGACGTGCAGTCCGACACGGTCGCGCAGGGCTACGGCTCGCTCGGCCTGATGACCTCGGTGCTGCTCACCCCCGACGGCAAGACCGTGGAAGCGGAAGCCGCCCACGGCACGGTGACCCGCCACTACCGCGAGCATCAGAAGGGCAAGGAGACCTCGACCAACTCGATCGCGTCGATCTTCGCCTGGACCCGCGGCCTGTCGCACCGCGCCAAGCTCGACAACAATGCCGAGCTCGCCAAGTTCGCCAACACGCTGGAGAAGGTCTGCGTCGACACCGTCGAGGCCGGCTACATGACCAAGGACCTCGCGCTGCTGGTCGGCGCCGACCAGCGCTGGCTCTCGACCACCGGCTTCCTCGACAAGGTCGCGGAAAACCTCACCAAGGAGCTGGCGGCCTGAGCCGACCGCAATTTCGCCCGACTGGGCCAGACATCATCACGGGCCGCGCAACAGCGCGGCCCGTTTCTTTTGAGACCTTGCGCGGAGATGCCACCATGTTCATCAAGCTTGCCGGCCCCACCATGCTGCTCGCAGCCCTTATCGGACCGGCCGGAGCTGCCGAGCCGCTTCCCGAGGCCATCGCCGTATCAGGCGAGAGCGTCGTGCTCAGCGTCCACGCCGAGGGTGCGCAGGTCTATGAGTGCAAGGCCGGCGCTGAGGGCAAGCTCGCCTGGACCTTTCGCGAGCCAATCGCAACGCTGCTCTCCGATGGGAAGACCGTTGGACGACACTATGCCGGACCGAACTGGGAGCACGCCGACGGCAGCGCCGTCGTCGGTAAGGCGATCGGAAACGCGCCGGGCACCACCGCGGCCGATATCCCCTGGCTGAAGCTGGAAGTGACCGCCCGCCGCGGCAGCGGCGTGCTGACGCCCGTTACCACCGTGCAGCGCATCAACACCCATGGTGGCAAGCTCGACGGCGCGTGCGAGAAGGCCGGCGAGTTCAGGAGCGCACCCTACTCGGCCGAGTATGTCTTCCTGAAGAAGGGCTGACCGCTCAGCGGTCGGTATTTTCCTTCTCCGCCTGAGCGAGTTCGGCCAGCGCGAGGTCGCCGGTATCGGCGAGTCTCGCCTTGGCGGTGGTGTGGACGTGGTCGGCGAGCGTCGGCATGCGTTCGATCAAGGCGTGAAAATCCTGGGCGTCGAGCACCAAGAGGCGCGTCTTGCGCGTCGCCGTCACCGTGCCGCTGCGTTTTGTTTTATGCAGCAGCGCGATCTCGCCGAAGAAGGTGCCGTCCGTGAGGTGCACATGCTGGCTCGGCAGCGCGATCTCGACCTCGCCGGCGGTGATGAAATACATCGACGAGGCCGTATCGCCGCGGCGGACCAGGATCTCGCCCTGCTCGATGGTGCGCGCGCGCAAGAGCCGCATGATGTCGGCGATCTCCGCGGCCGACAGATGCGAGAACAGCGGCACCCGCGCCAGCATGCCCCAGGTGACGACGAAATCGCGCCGCTTCACCTCTTCGGCAAAGGCGGTGGAGATGATCGCGACCGGCAGCGCGATCATGGCGAAGCCGCTGATGATGGCGAAGGTGGAGACCAGCTTGCCGAGCGGCGTCACCGGCACGACGTCGCCGTAGCCGACGGTGCCGAGCGTCACGATCGCCCACCACATCGCCTGCGGGATAGTGCCGAGCTTGTCCGGCTGCACGTCGCGCTCGATGGCGTAGAGCAGCGAGGCGAACGTCAAGACCGCGCCGATCAGGATGACGACGCAGCCGATCAGCGCCCGCCGCTCGGCATGGACAGCCGCGAGCAGCGAGCGCATCGCCGGCGAGTACCGTATCAGCTTGAAGAACGGCAGCACGCCGAGCGCCGCCAGCGTCGCGTGCCGGCCGTTGGCGAGCACGATTGCCGCGGGCAGGAACGCCATGAGGTCGATGATGCCGAGCGCCGAGACGGCGTAGCCGAGCCGGTCGGACAGCGCGGAGCCCTTGCGCTGGGTGTGGCCCGCCACGGTCCAGAGACGTGCGGCATATTCCAGCGCGAACACGATCACGGACAGGATGGTGATGGCCGAGAACACCGTGCCAAACTGCGCGTCCAGCTCCGGCACCGAGGCGAGGATCATCGCAGCCACATTGAGCACGATGACGCCGATGATGATCTGGATGAAGCGCGACCCGGCTGAATAAGCCAGCGGATCGTGCTCCAGCAATTCGTAGAGGCGATCCCTCAAGTTCGGATCGGCTGAGCCACGTCCTCGCGGAACGGGGCGCACGGCCTCACGCGCCCGCCATCGCTTTTTCGATCGCGCTCAGCGCCTCGGTCGCCTTTGCGCCATCAGGGCCGCCGGCCTGCGCCATGTCGGGCCGGCCACCGCCGCCCTTGCCGCCGAGCGCCTCGGAGGCGACACGCACGAGGTTGACCGCGTTGAAGCGCGAGGTGAGGTCCGCGGTGACGCCGACCACGATGCCGGCCTTGCCGTCCTCGGTGACGCCGACGATGGCGACCACGCCGGAGCCGATCTGCTTCTTGCCGTCGTCGGCGAGGCTCTTGAGATCCTTCATCTCGATGCCCTCGACCGCGCGCGCCATCAGCTTGACGTTGCCGACCTCGCGCACGCCGCTGGCTGCGCCATTGCTGGCGGCCGAAGCGCCACCGCCCATCGCCAGCTTCTTGCGGGCGTCGGAGAGCTCGCGCTCGAGCTTCTTGCGCTCCTCCATCAGCGCGGTGATGCGCGCCGGGACGTCGTCGAGCGAGGTGCGCAGCTCGTTCGCCGCAGTCTTGGCCAGCGCCATGGTCTCGTTGGCGTGCCTGCGCGCATAATTGCCGGTCAGCGCCTCGATGCGGCGCACGCCCGAAGCAACCGCGCTCTCGCCGGTGAGCGTGATCAGGCCGATGTCGCCGGTGCGCCGCACATGGGTGCCGCCGCAGAGCTCGACCGACCAGCCGAGCGCGTTGGCGCCGCGCTCGCGCGCGGTCCTGCCCATCGAGACGACGCGGACCTCGTCACCGTATTTCTCGCCGAACAGCGCACGCGCTCCGGCTTCGCGGGCTTCATCCACGCCCATCACGCGGGTGGTGACCTCGTCATTCTCCAGCACCACGTCGTTGGCGATGTCCTCGACGCGGGCCAGCTCCTCCGCCGTGATCGGCTTCGGATGCACGAAGTCGAAGCGCAGGCGATCTGGCGCAACCATCGAGCCGCGCTGGGCGATGTGGTCGCCGAGCACCTGGCGCAGCGCCTCGTGGATGAGATGCGTCGCCGAATGATGCGCGCGGATCGAGGAGCGCCTGGAATGATCGACCTCAAGCTGCAGCGCGGTGCCGAGCTTCAGCTCGCCGCTCTCCACGTTGCCGACATGCACGAAGAAATCGCCGAGCTTCTTCTGCGTGTCGGTGACGCGGAACTTGATGCCGCCCTCGCCCGTGAGCACGCCGATGTCGCCGACTTGGCCGCCGGACTCCGCGTAGAACGGCGTCTGGTTCAGCACGATCGCACCGGTGTCGCCGGCCTTCAGGCTGGCGACCTCCGCACCGTCCTTCACCAGCGCCGACACCACGCCTTCAGCGCTCTCGGTCTCATAGCCCAGGAATTCGGTGGCCCCGAGCTTTTCGCGCAGCGGGAACCAGATCGCCTCGGACGCAGCTTCCCCGGACCCCTTCCAGGACTCGCGCGCCTTGGCCTTCTGCCGCTCCATCGCATCGGAGAAGGAAGCCTGGTCGACGCTGATGCCGCGCGACTTTAGCGCGTCCTGCGTCAGGTCGAGCGGGAAGCCGTAGGTGTCGTACAGCGTGAAGGCGACGTCGCCATCGAACATGTCGCCCTTTTTCAACGACGCGCTCTTCTCGTCGAGGATGGCGAGGCCGCGGGTCAGCGTCTTGCGGAAGCGGGTCTCTTCCAGCCGCAGCGTTTCCTCGATCAGATTCTCCGCGCGCATCAGGTCGGGATAGGCCTGGCCCATCTCGCGCACCAGCGCCCAGACCAGCCGATGCATCAGCGGCTCTTTCGCACCCAGCAACTGCGCATGGCGCATCGCGCGGCGCATGATCCGGCGCAGCACGTAGCCGCGGCCCTCGTTCGAGGGCAGCACGCCGTCCGCGACCAGGAAAGCCGAGGAGCGCAGATGGTCGGCGATGACGCGGAACGAGGCGACGGTCTGCTCGTTCGGCCCGCTGCCGAGCGCCGACGACGTCGCGTCGATCAAATGGCGGAACAGGTCGGTCTCGAACACGCTGTCGACGCCCTGCATGATGCAGGCCATACGCTCCAGGCCCATGCCGGTGTCGATCGAGGGACGCGGCAGATCCACGCGCTCCTCCTTCGTCACCTGCTCATATTGCATGAACACGAGATTCCAGAATTCGAGGAAGCGGTCGCCGTCCTCTTCCGGCGAGCCCGGAGGTCCGCCCCAGATGTGATCGCCACGGTCGATGAAGATCTCCGAGCACGGGCCGCACGGGCCGGTGTCGCCCATCGCCCAGAAATTGTCCGAGGTCGGAATGCGGATGATGCGGTCGTCGGAGAAGCCGGCGATCTTCTTCCAGAGTCCGTGCGCCTCGTCGTCGGTGTGGTAGACGGTGACGAGCAGCTTGTCCTTGTTGAGCCCGAAATCCTTGGTGATCAGCGTCCAGGCGAGCTCGATCGCGCGCTCCTTGAAATAGTCGCCGAACGAGAAGTTGCCGAGCATCTCGAAGAAGGTGAGATGGCGCGCGGTGTAGCCGACATTGTCGAGGTCGTTGTGCTTGCCGCCGGCGCGCACGCATTTCTGCGACGTGGTCGCGCGCTGATAGGGCCGCTTCTCGACGCCGGTGAAGACGTTCTTGAACTGCACCATGCCGGCATTGGTGAACATCAACGTCGGATCGTTGCGCGGCACCAATGGCGAGGACGACACGATCTCGTGGCCGTTCTCGGCAAAGAAGTTCAGAAAGGTCGACCTGATCTCGTTGACGCCGCTCATGTTCATCCAATCGGGTGTGCTTGGACCCGCTTTCTCGCCATCCAAACCGGAACGTTAAGGCTGATATCTGCGGGCCACAGCGCTTTTAGACAAGGCCAGCTTCGCTGTCCAGAAACTGTGCAAGGAGATCAGAGGGTTGCCGCAGCCGCTCAATCCCCTTCGCAATCCCGTTGATAGGGCAAGCGGACGCGTTGACAGGCTTGACCGCCCTGTGGTCTGTACCCATCTGTATCGTACGGCCACGTCGGGAGAGACCGGCTTTAGGCAGCCGGCGCCGAAGGAGCAACCGCCCCGGAAACTCTCAGGCAAAAGGACCGCGTGGCTTTGACAGCATCTGGAAAGAGGCGCCGACGGGTTTAGACCCGGATGGCACCCGCCGACGGGATAATACTCTCAGGCACAGCGACAGATGGGGCTTCGACCGGTGTCCTCAGGGAATCGTCCCGGGGGAACCGCCGAGGGCCCCTGTGATGCTAGCGCACGACGACCAAGATTCCCTGAAACGTACGCCCCTTCATGGGCTTCATGTCTCCCTGGGCGGCAAGATGGTGCCGTTCGCGGGCTATGACATGCCCGTGCAATACCCCGCGGGCGTGCTGAAGGAGCACCTCCATACCCGAGCCTCCGCCGGCCTGTTCGACGTCTCCCATATGGGCCAGATCGCGCTCAGGCCGAAATCCGGCAGGGTCGAAGACGCCGCCCGCGCGCTGGAACGGCTGGTGCCGCAGGATATCGTGGCGATCGCGCCGGGACGGCAACGCTACGCCCAGTTCACCAATGAAGGCGGCGGCATTCTCGACGACCTGATGGTCGCCAATTTCGGCGATCACCTCTTCCTGGTCGTCAACGCCGCCTGCAAGGACGCCGACGAGGCGCATCTGCGCGCGAATCTCTCTGGCGACTGCGTCATCGATTCCCTCACAGACCGTGCGCTGATTGCGCTGCAGGGGCCGAAGGCCGAGGCGGCGCTGGCGAAATTGTGTGCAGAGGCGCCCGCCATGAAGTTCATGGATGCCGGCCCGCATGAGGTCGCCGGGATCAAGTGCTTCGTCTCGCGCTCGGGCTACACCGGTGAGGACGGTTTTGAGATATCGGTTCCGGCCGCCGATGCCGGACGCCTCGCCAAGATGCTGCTGGACAATCCCGACGTGCTGCCGATCGGCCTGGGCGCCCGAGACAGCCTGCGGCTGGAAGCCGGGCTCTGCCTCTACGGCCACGACATCGACACCATGACCACGGCGGTTGAGGCCGCGCTGGAATGGTCGGTGCAGAAGTCGCGCCGCAGCGGCGGCGCGCGCGCCGGCGGCTTTCCCGGCGCCGAAAAAATCCTCGCCCATTTCGACAACGGCGCGGCCCGCCGCCGCGTCGGCCTGCTTGCCCAGGGACGCGCGCCGGTCCGCGAGGGCGCGCGACTGTTTGCTGACAGCGCCGGCGGCGAGCCGATTGGACAAGTCACATCGGGCGGTTTCGGCCCAAGCCTGAATGCGCCGGTCGCGATGGGCTATGTGCCCACCGCATCGAGCGCGCTCGGCACACAACTCTTCGCCGAGGTGCGCGGCCAGCGTCTGCCGGTCGCTGTCGCGGCCATGCCCTTCGTCAAGAACACCTACAAACGCTGAGGATTCGAGAATGACCACGACGCTGTACACCTCCGACCATGAATGGCTCGCCATCGAGGGCGACGTCGCCACCGTCGGCATCACCGACTACGCCCAGCAGCAGCTCGGCGACGTCGTGTTCGTCGAACTGCCCAAGGTCGGCCGCACCCTGAAGAAGGCGGAAGCCGCCGCCGTCGTTGAATCGGTCAAGGCGGCTTCCGACGTCTACGCGCCGATTAGCGGCGAAGTGCTCGAGACCAACGCCGAGCTCGCGGCCGAGCCGGCGCTGGTGAACTCGGACGCGCAAGGCAAGGCGTGGTTCTTCAAGATCAAGATGGCCGACAAGGGCGAACTCGGCGGCCTGATGGATGAAGCCGCGTACAAGGCACATACGGCTTAAGGACGATGGAGCAAGCGATGACCGCGCACCGCAAAACCAACGGCGACGCCGCCGCCAGTTTCGTTCGCCGCCATATCGGCCCGTCGGCGCGCGATGTCACCGCCATGCTCGAAACCGTCAGCGCCAAGAGCGTCGACGCCCTGATGGCGGAGACGCTGCCGGCCTCGATCCGGCAGGCCGCCCCGCTCGACCTCGGCAAGCCGCTCAGCGAGACCGAGGCGATCGCGCATATGGGCGAACTCGCAGCCCAGAACCAGGTCTTCACCTCGCTGATCGGCCAAGGCTATTCCGGCACGATCCTGCCCGCGGTGATCCAGCGCAACATCCTGGAGAACCCGGCCTGGTACACGGCCTACACGCCCTACCAGCCCGAGATCAGCCAGGGCCGGCTGGAGGCGCTGCTCAACTTCCAGACCATGATCTGCGACCTCACCGGGCTCGACGTCGCCAACGCCTCGCTGCTGGACGAGGCCACCGCCGCGGCGGAAGCGATGGCGCTCGCGGAGCGGCACTCTCAGGTCAAGGCGCAGGCCTTCTTCGTCGACAAGGACGTACATCCGCAGACGCTGGCTGTGATGCGCACCCGCGCCGAGCCGCTGGGCTGGACCCTGATCGTCGGCGATCCCCTCACCGATCTCGACAAGGCCGACGTGCTCGGCGCGCTGCTGCAATATCCGGGCTCTTCAGGCGCGGTGCGCGACCTCAGGCCCGCGATCGCAACATTGAAGGCCAAGGGCGCGCTCGCGATCGTTGCCGCCGATCTGCTGGCCCTGACGCTGCTCGCCTCGCCCGGCGAACTCGGCGCCGACATCGCGATCGGCTCCGCGCAGCGTTTTGGCGTGCCGATGGGTTATGGCGGACCGCACGCGGCCTACATGGCGGTGCGCGATGCGCTGAAGCGCTCGCTGCCCGGCCGCATCGTCGGCCTCTCCGTGGATTCCCGCGGGATGCCTGCCTATCGCCTCGCGTTGCAGACCCGCGAACAGCACATTCGCCGCGAGAAGGCGACCTCCAACATCTGCACCGCGCAGGTGCTGCTCGCCGTGATCGCCTCGATGTATGCGGTCTATCACGGCCCCGAAGGGCTGACGCAGATCGCCCGCAATGTGCATCGCCGCGCCGCCGTGCTCGCGAGCGGCCTGCGCAAGCTCGGCTTCGCGCCTGATAGCGAAAACTTCTTCGACACGATCAGCGTCGATGCCGGCGCCAAGCGCGCCGAAATCGTCGCACGCGCGGCGGCCGAGAAGATCAATCTCGGCGTCGGCGCCACCAGCTTGCGCATCGCGCTCGACGAGACCACGACGCCCGCGACGGTCGAAGCGGTCTGGCGCGCCTTCGGCGGCAAGCTCGCCTATGCCGAGTTGGAGGCGACCACGCGCGAGGCGCTGCCGGAGGTGCTGAAGCGTGCGACCTCCTTCCTCACCCATCCCGTCTTCCACGCGCATCGCTCGGAGACCGAGATGCTGCGCTACATGCGCAAGCTCAGTGACCGCGACCTCGCGCTCGACCGTGCGATGATCCCGCTGGGATCCTGCACCATGAAGCTGAACGCGACCACCGAGATGATGCCGCTGACCTGGCCGGAGTTCGGCTCGCTGCATCCGTTCGTCCCGCGCGAGCAGGCCAAGGGCTATCACGCACTGATCGCGCGCCTGGAAAAATGGCTGTGCGACATCACCGGCTATGACGCGATCTCGCTGCAGCCGAACTCGGGCGCGCAGGGCGAATATGCCGGACTTCTTGCCATTCGTGGCTACCATGCCGCGCGTGGCGAGACGCACCGCAAGATCTGCCTGATCCCCTCCTCCGCCCACGGCACCAACCCGGCTTCGGCCGCGATGGTCGGCATGGACGTGGTGGTGGTTGCCTGCGAGAAGAACGGCGACGTCGACGTCAATGATCTCCGCGCCAAAGCCGAGAAGCATGCGAACGATCTCGCTGCGGTCATGATCACCTATCCCTCGACGCACGGCGTGTTCGAGGAGCACATTCGCGAGATCTGCGACATCGTGCACGGCCATGGCGGCCAGGTGTATCTCGACGGCGCCAACCTCAATGCGCAGGTCGGTCTCTCCAGGCCCGGCGATTACGGCGCCGATGTCAGCCATCTCAATCTGCACAAGACCTTCTGCATCCCGCATGGCGGCGGCGGCCCCGGCATGGGCCCGATCGGCGTGAAGGCGCATCTGGCGCCGTTCCTGCCGGGTCATCCGGCGACCCAAGGCGACGCACCGGTCGGCCCGGTCTCGGCCGCGCCGTTCGGTTCGGCCTCGATCCTCACCATCTCCTACATTTACATCCTCATGATGGGCGGTGAAGGCCTGAAGCGCGCCACCGAGATCGCGATCCTCAACGCCAACTACATCGCCGCGCGCCTCGATCCGCATTTCCCGGTGCTCTACAAGAACGCCAAGGGCCGCGTCGCCCATGAGTGCATCGTCGATCCCCGTCCGCTGAAGAATACGAGCGGCGTCACCGTCGACGACATCGCCAAGCGCCTGATCGACTACGGCTTCCACGCGCCGACCATGAGCTTCCCGGTGCCGGGCACGCTGATGATCGAGCCGACCGAATCGGAATCCAAGGCCGAGCTGGATCGTTTTTGTGATGCCATGATCGCGATCCGGAAAGAAATCGCCGAGGTCGAAGCCGGCCGCTTCAAGATTGAGGCCTCACCGCTGCGCCACGCTCCGCACACCGTTCACGACATCGCCGACGATGATTGGAAGCGCGCCTACACCCGCGCTGAGGGCTGCTTCCCCGCCGGCACCTCGCGGGCCGACAAATACTGGAGCCCGGTCGGGCGCGTCGACAACGTCTATGGGGACCGCAACCTCGTGTGCTCCTGCCCGCCGGTGAGCGATTACGCGGAAGCCGCGGAGTAAGACACAACGGAGGTCTCGTAGGGTGGGCAAAGCGAAGCGTGCCCACCACCTTTGCATGATGTGAAAGATCGTGGGCACGGCGCTTACGCGCCTTTGCCCACCCTACGGCTCCTGACCTAAGGCGCGATCAACGAGCGACTCTCCTCCTGCCACCGCCACAGTCGATCGTTGGTCAGCAACGTACCGCCCCACCAGCGCCGAATCGGATTGTACCGGCGGAAATCCTCCCGACCTTCCAGAACCGCTTTGCCAAACTCCGTCAGCGACAGCCGGCTCCGGCGAAAGGCGGCGTTTCGACCTCGCGCATCGTGCGGGGGAAGCGTCTCGAGTTTCGGATCGAGACCTGCGATCGCCGGCACCGGGCCGGAGGCAAGCCCTTCGAGCAACGGCCCAAGCTCCCACTGGTCAAACACGCGCGTTTCGAGCAGCCCGCCCGGCTGAAACAGCTCCTTTGTGCGGCTGTAGCCTGCCGCAATCAGATCGAGAAGCCGCGATTCCGTCGCGCCCAGTCCCGTCGTCGTTGACGGCAGTTCTGCCAGCAATTGCTCCATCGCCGGCTTCAGGAAGGGCAGCGTGGGAAACTCACGCCCCAGCAGTCCAAAACAGAGCTCCGGCGTGGGGGCCCGATAAGCTTCCCAGGCCATGCGAGCGGCCTCGAAGTCGGGCTCCGTCACGTCGAACACCCGCACGGCACGATCGCGCAGCCTCACAGCGTCTGCTTCGAGCAGATCGAAATCGACGAGCCGCAATTTAAGTCGCTCGGCCATGTAGGATTGTGAGCGCAGGTAATCGAGAATCCAGACCAGCTGCAATTGATCGTTCGGACGCGGATCAAACCAGAGTTCGATGAGATCGAAGCCGTAGGCTTTGCAGAACCAATCTAGCGGGAGCTGTTTGTGCGCGAGGCCCATCTCGGGAGATCGGGCAACAAGATCGGACCACCGCACTTCGCCGATGTGACGGCCTCCCTTGAGGTACGCTTCGAGGTGGTGCGACGTAGGCAGGGGCCCAGATACGAATCGAAAGATCAACGGGACGACCATGTCAGCGCGATCGGCATAGGTGAGGCCAGCGCCGGACGAACTGGTCAGAATCATCCGTTTCATCGTCGGCGCGCCCCACCCTCACGCAAAACGAAACGGGCACTGACGACGTCGGCAACTCAACGTCTTCAGCGCCCGCTCCTCGCGAAAACTCTTCGCGTTAGATCTTACTCTTCCGCCGGCTCCTCGCCGTCGGCGTCGCTCTCCGGCGTGCCGGCCAAAATCTGCTCGGAGATCAGGCCGGAGTTCTGGCGGATCGAGGTCTCGATCTTGGCGGTGATGTCGGGGTTGGCCTTCAGGAACGCTTTCGAGTTCTCGCGGCCCTGGCCGAGACGCTGGCTGTCATAGGAGAACCAGGCGCCTGACTTCTCGACGATGCCGGCCTTGACGCCGAGATCGAGGATCTCGCCCATCTTGGAGACGCCCTCGCCGTACATGATGTCGAACTCGACCTGCTTGAAGGGCGGCGCCAGCTTGTTCTTCACCACCTTCACGCGCGTGGTGTTGCCGACCACTTCGTCGCGCTCCTTGATCGCGCCGATGCGGCGGATGTCGAGGCGGACGGAGGCGTAGAACTTCAGCGCGTTGCCGCCTGTCGTGGTTTCCGGCGAGCCGTACATCACACCGATCTTCATGCGGATCTGGTTGATGAAGATCACCATGGTGTTGGACTTGTTGATGGAGGCGGTCAGCTTGCGCAGCGCCTGGCTCATCAGACGCGCCTGCAGACCCGGCAGCGCATCACCCATCTCGCCCTCGAGCTCGGCCTTCGGCACCAGCGCGGCGACCGAATCGATCACCATGACGTCGACCGCACCCGAGCGCACCAGCGTGTCGCAGATTTCCAGCGCCTGCTCGCCGGTGTCGGGCTGCGAGATCAGAAGCTCGTCGATGTTGACGCCGAGCTTGCGGGCATAGACCGGGTCGAGCGCGTGCTCGGCGTCGATGAAGGCGCAGATGCCGCCCTTCTTCTGCGCTTCCGCCACCGTGTGCAGCGCCAGCGTGGTCTTGCCCGACGATTCCGGCCCGTAGATCTCGACGATGCGTCCCTTGGGCAGGCCGCCGATGCCGAGCGCGATATCGAGCCCGAGCGAGCCTGACGACACCGCCTCGATGTCCATGGACCGGTCGTTCTTGCCGAGCTTCATCACCGAGCCCTTGCCGAACTGGCGCTCGATCTGGGAGAGCGCGGCGGCCAGAGCTTTACTCTTGTCCATGGAAGATCCTTCGACGATACGCAGGGCAGTGGCGGACATTGGGTCGTGCTCCTTATGGCGAGGATTCGCGTGAGGGACAAACGATTGGCGAGGCGGCTCGGCGATAAAAGCAACGTACCCCATTTGTTCTAGGTTCGCAATATGTTCTTTTGCAGATTTGGGGGTTGTCCGTGAGCATCTCCACGTCCCCCTCCCCATTCGCGTTGTGCACACAACTGGACAGACGCGGCTCCCGTTAATGGTCCTCAATGGGCCATCACCGCACGAAGCGTGGCCACTATCGGTGATGAGAACGCCGATTGCGCTCCCGCCTTCCTCGCACGGAAAGGAGCGCGCCATGTCCAGGCGGCGACGTTTCAAGCAGCAGCTGACGCTTCAGGACCGGCTCTCCGCATGGGTGAAGCAGGTCGAGGAGCAAGCCTCGAGGCTTCCGCCCGGGCCCGAGCGGGACGCCCTGCTCAAGAAGGCCCGCCAAGCCGACGTCGCCAATCACCTGCACGACTGGGTCATACCCCCCGGACTGCAGCCGCCGAAATAGCAGGGCTGCCGCAACGTGATTCCCCGGCCGAAGCTGACGCGCATCAAAGACGCATGGCCCGGCCGCCGTCAGAATTCCGTAATCCTGCGGCAACGAACCTTTTCGCGGTCTCGGGCCTTCTCCAGGATGGGACCGCAACTCTGGGGACCTCAGTCATGACGGACAACACCAACCGCGATACGATCAGGCGCAATCCCCTGCTGGAGGCGGCACAGGAGGAGCTGATGAAGTTCGAGCGCGCGGAAAACGAGTTCCGCAAGAAGGACCGCCAAGAGCGCGCCGCCGAGCTCCACCTTCCCCTGAACGAAATCAAGATCCACTAGATCCGGCCGGGGGCTTCCGAAGCTGACAAACGCGCACCGACGATACGGTGGCGGCCCTTTTTAAGACCTTGGGTGGCGGCGGGAGGCGGTCGCCTTATCACCGCAATCTGTCGGGAGGCCCAGGTCGGGCCGATTTGACCGGCCCACAGAGCGCCATGACGGCATCTAGACACCAAACTTAATCCATTGAAAAGACAACTGAATTTCCATGCGGCCTACTGTGCATGGGGTTGTTTTCCAGTTTTTGAGAATGCGGCAACCCCGTACCCATCATCCAGGGGAAGGCTGCGCCTGTCCTAAAGCAGCGCCAGCAGCACGAGGCCGATCACCAGCACCACGAAGCCAGCCGCTGTCGCGGCGGCGAATGACCGCTCTACGTTATCCATGATGCCACCCCGTGGTCGGCGTGCCACGTTTCCCCCATGGCTGCGCCGAACGCTGTGGAATCTTGCCGACCGGTGTGTCCGCAGTTGTGCGAACGGATGTCGAAATTGGGACCGGTGCGGGGCCAGTCTGCGGCCTCAGTGGTCGGGCTCGGAAATCTGCCGCCTGTCAGGCTGCCGTAAGCGGAGCCGGCTAGGATGATGAGGCTATGGTGTTGCAGCCCAGCACCTCAGCCTCCAATAACTTTTTGCCCCGTCTGGCTCTCCCCAGGCGGGGTTTTTTCATCCTTGCCGGGCGGCTCGCGGGTCCCGCTCCTCCTGGGTCAGGAGCAGCGAGAAGGCGCGGATCGCGGGCGCAGCCAGCAGCACGATCGGCAGCATCGCGGCCCAGGCGATCAGCCACGACACCATCCAGTGCCCGACGAAGCTCATCGCGCTGGCTGCGGGCAAGCTGGCGATTCCCGCCGCGATCAGCGAGGTCAGTCCGGACTGGATGATGCCGAAGACGAAATGACTGTAGCGGCGGGGAATGCCGAGCATGACGGGCCCTTGCTGTTTTTGCCGTCGCCAGACCAAGCAAGGCATATGCCGCCGCTTGCACGGAAACCGGTAACCCTCCGCGGGGGCCCCTGCGGCCCGTCCGATTCGGCGCACCGGCGCAGCCGGGTGCAGCCCAGGAACTTTGTTCATGGTCGGAGAACCACGGGTATGCGACAGCCTCACTGTCTCACGGACCGGCGTCTTTCGAGAGCCGGCTTGGCTTGTTTCGGGGCCGGCGCGCTTTCGAGATATCCCCGAGCTATCCGGGGCTTACCGACAAAATTTGCTTGTCTCCGGAAATATTGGGACGCCCAACATGTTTGCAGTCATGGAGAGTGAATCGTGGGAGGTCGCCATGAATCACAGGGGCGTCGAGTTCACCGTCGCCAAGACGGCGATTCCCGGAATCTGGCAGTGGCAGTTCCGCATTGGCGAGCAGGTCAAGACCGGCAAGACCGAGACGAAAATCGATCTGTTGGCGATTCGGCGCGTGCAGCTGCGTATCGACCGGGAGCTGAAGCGATCGGCCAAGCGGCCTGAACCGGCCGGATGAAGGTCGGCATCGGATGGCGCTTTCTGCGCCGCGGCTGGCGGTCCCGGCGGAACATCATCCGTAGCCGCCCGGAATTGATCTGGCGGTGGTTTGGGATTGGACTGCGCGCGCCCATGGCCCTGGGGACGAGGCCATCACGCGCGCGATCGGTGCCAGCTATGCCGTTGTATTTCTTTCGAATCCGGAATGGAAGTTACTCCGGCTGCGCCGATCAGGCGACGGAATTTGCCGATCGCAATTCGGCCTGGAAAGAGATGACCAATGTTTGCGCCGACATGACCGCCGGCATTGCCCGCAAGCTCCAGGAAAATTCCGAATGGCACATGGAGCTGCTGGACGAGACCAAGGAGCCCGTGTTCCGGATCCGCATCGTTGCCGAAACCCTCGACTAGCAAGCAGCTTCAATCCGCGCTGGGCAGCCGCCGCATGGTGAATTCGATATCGCCGCCGGGCAGCTCGCGCCAGCTCTCGACAACGCTCATATAGCCGGCCTTGGGGTAGCGGGCGAAGAAGGCCTGCGCCCTTTCCCGCGCCGCCGCGCGCGGCAGCGTGAAGGTCTCGCGCAGATAGCCGTCGCCGACCGTTTGGCCCGGCTTGCCGGCGATCTTGCGCCGGCCCGCCATCCGCTCGGCGAGATCCCGCGGACGGTCGGCCATGTCCTCCTCCTCTACGCGCTACGCTCAGCCCAATGTAGGGCGCGAGCCGGGTGAAGAGGAGTCCCGTCCGAAAGGCGTTGTGCTGCCCCCGGACGGAGCTGCGGTCAGTTGGCGGCCGTGCCACTCTTGGACTTCTTCGGCGCGCTGGTTGCGGCCGAGGCCTTCGGCGCCGCCGGCTGCTTCGGCGGATCGGCGCGCATGCCGCCCCAGGGATCGTTGGAGGTCTTGGAATCCGGGATCTTCTTCAGCGTTTCCTTGTAGGCCTTGTCACGCTCGGCTTCCGCGGCCTTTTCCTCGGGGGTCTTGCTCGGGGCGTCCTGCAGCAAATTCAGATTGGGCATTTGCGCATAGGCAGGTCCCGCCAGCACGGCCAGCACCGCGGCCAAACGGAAAAGCTTCATCGTCTACTCCTTGATCATCCATGGAGGCACGGTTCGCCCGTGCCTGGTCATCCTTGTCGCGGCCGGTCGCGACCGCCGAGGCCCGCTAGAGCCGATCCGATCTGCACGATTTCGGCGCATGCAGCCAGTCGTCCCAGATCGGACCGCATTTGGTGCACCCGCTCAGCGCGAGGCCGAGCGCGGCCATACAAAAGACGAGGACACACCGACGCAACATCATCCACCCATACCCCGAGCAAGCCATCATATCGGGCCAAGTCAGGCATTTTCAAGCCGACGGGACCGGCGCCAGACCGGGTGACTTTGCCGCGCCGATGCGCGCACAATGGGTCGAAACATCCGGCAATACAGGAGAGCGCGCCAGCAATGCAAATGCAGCCAGACACCGAATTCGGCCTCTCCGACGCCAGACGCATCCTCGGCGAGATTATTGCGCCCTGGGTCCAGGATCTCAATCTCGCGGTCGAGCGCCTCGAGCACGTGCAGCCAGCGGATGCGCCGGACTGGCAGCCCGGCGCACTCCTGCGCATGCCGTTTTCGGAGCGCTTGTGCCGGAACGGCGGCATGGTCTGCGGCCAAGCCCTGATGGCGCTCGCCGACACCGCGATGGTGATCGCGAACCTCGCGGCCAATCGCGGCTACCGCCCCATGACCACGGTCGACCAGACCACACATTTCATGCGCGCGGTTTCCTCGTCGGACGTGCTGGCGGACGCGCGCGTGGTGCGGCTCGGGCGCACCATGAGCTTTGGCCGCGTCACGCTGCTCTCGGCGACCGACAACAAACCGATCGCGATGGTATCGAGCGCGTTCGCGATGCTGCCGGGCTGAGCATCTCAAAAGAAGAGAGCCGCGTGGGCGCAAAGCGCACCGCGGCTCTCCATCACGATCGTGTCGAAGCAAGAGACCGAAGCGCGATTGCATCCTCGCTTCGGTCCGCACGCTTCATGACTTGCCGGGATTATTTTCCGAGCACTTCGTCGGCTGCGGTGACGATGCTGGCGGTCGGATTCTTTCCGCAATAGGCACCAAACTTCTTAGCGTTCTCGATGAACACGTCGGTGTCGATGATCGCGTTGTCCTCGTCGCCCTTGTACCAGCCGTCCATCCAGGTCAGCACGACCTGGATGTTGTCTTCGCCGCTATCGAGGAACTGCTTGCAGCTCATGGTCGAGAGGTCCCACTTGACGGCGTGGGCGGGCATCGACGACAGCGAGAACGCGGCGGCGAGCAAAATCGAAAGTGTGGTCTTCATCAGTATCTCCATCGGCGCGTAGCGCCATAAAAGAAGAGCGTGTGGGGAAAGTCGGCGGAGAGATTCTCCGCGTCAACGTCGTAAACGAAGTCTGAAGCGCTGTGCAAGTAGCGCCAGTATTGAGTTTAGTTCAACGTAATTTCTATGCACTACTTCACAATCATCATGATGGACCAACGCGGATGATCGAGAAGCGTGCAGCGCAGCGGTACCGTGTTTTCAAGGGTGGGACGATCACCTTTGAAAGCAGCGGCATTCCCTGCACCGTGCGAAACATGTCAGCGGGCGGCGCGGCGATCGACCTCGACACCCCCGTCACATTGCCGCAATCGTTCACGCTATCGATCGCGCGCGACGATTTCGTGCGGAATTGTCGCACAGTTTGGCGCAGTGACAAGCGCGTCGGCCTCGCCTTCGTGCAATAGCGCGCGCGATGTGAACGAACGTTCGCATCGCATCCACAACACGATTATGATTGCGTGATACGACGACGGCGACGCCAGCGCAGGCTTGCGATCACGAGCGCGGCGATCGCGATTCCGATCGCCGCGGATGCCCCGAAAAATCGTCCACCGGGACGATCGATGGTGCGCGACCACAATGTCGGCGCCTCGCCCGGCCGCGCCAGGCGGAACGCGACCACGCTATCGCCGATCGAGGTGCCGACTTCGGAGTGGCCGCCGGCGCCGATCGCGACATATTGCTCGCCCTTCCACAGATAGGTCATGGGATTGGCGACCCCGGGCACCGGCAGCCGTCCCTGCCACAGCTCCTTGCCGCCTCGCGCATCGAAGGCGCGCAGATAAGCATCCATCGCGCCGCTGAAGACGAGACCGCCCGCCGTGACCGCCAGTCCGTTGACGAGAGGCGCGCCCCAGGGCAGCGGCGCGCCGAGCGGCGCCAGGTCTTCGGTGGTCCCGACCGTCGAACGCCAGAGGATCTTGCCGGCCTTCAGATCGACCGCAACCATCTCGCCCCAGGGCGGCTTGTTGCAGAGCAGACCGAGCGGCGACATCGCCACCGCGCGCGACATCGCAAACGGCGCGCCGCGCTGCTGGCCGAAATCATGCCCCGGCGGCGGATTGAATCCGGCAGCCTCCGTGCGCGGGATCAGCCTGATGAGATGAACGGCGCGCCCGGTGTTGGCGTAGAGAATCTGCCGGACCGGATCGAAGGCCGCGCTGCCCCAGTTCACGCCGCCGCCGGTGAAAGGAAACTCCAGCGTGCCCTGCACGGAAGGCGGCGTGAACAGACCCTCGTTGCGCGCCTCCGTGAACAGGCGCTCGCAGGACGAGGGGCGCAGTTCCGGCAACAGCGAGAGCGCGTCGTCGGCCGAGATCGTCTGTGATGTCAGCGCCGGCACATGCGTCGGAAACGGCTGCGTCGGCGACAACATCTCCCCTTCCGCGCCGCCCTGCGGCACCGCGCGTTCTTCCACCGGCCAGACCGGCTTGCCGCTGTCGCGGTCGAGCACGAAGATAAAACCTTGCTTGGTCGGCTGGATCACGACGTCGCGCTGGCCATCACCGGCATCGAGGCGCGCGAGCGTCGGCTGCGCCGCCAGATCGTAATCCCAGACATCGTGATGCACGGTCTGGAATGCCCATGCGAGTTCGCCGGTCTCGATGCGCAATGCGACCACCGAATTGGCATGTTCGTTGTTGCCCGGCCGCTTGCCGCCCCAGAAATCCGGCGACGGCGAGGACGTCGGCAGGAACACCAGGCCGCGTGCCGCGTCGACCGACATCGGCGCCCAGACATTGGCGTGCCCGGCTTCGATGCCGTCACGCTTGAGCGGCTCGAAGCTCCAGCGCGCCCGGCCGGTGCGCGCGTCGAACGCACGTACGACGCCGCTCGGCGCATCGACGCGTCGGTTGTCGGAGATCGAGGAGCCGACCACGACGACATCCCGGCCAACGGCCGGCGGCGAGGTGATCTGGAATTCGCCGGGCCATTCCAGGGCAATACCGATATCGAGCTTCACCTCGCCGGCATTGCCGAAACCGGCACAGGGAATTCCCGTCTTCGCGTCCAGCGCGATCAGGCGGACGTCGTTCGTGCCCATGAAGATGCGCGATCGACAGGCGGCATTTGCGGGCGCCTCATCGTCGGTCCAGTGGGTGACGCCACGGCAGACGTAACGATTGGCGGGACGCTGATTGGTCGCGATCTTCGGATCGTAGCGCCATTTCTGCGCGCCCGTGCCGGGATCGAGCGCAATCACCTCGTTGAAGGGCGAGCAGAAGATCAGGCTGTCCTCGACGAACAGCGGCGTTGCCTGGAATTTGGTTCGCCGCATCACCTCCGGCGGGCGCGCCGTGAGATCGCCGGTGCGGAATTCGAAGGCCCGGACCAGATTGCCGACATTGTCGGGCGTGATCTGTTGCAGCGGGGAGAAGCGCGAGCCGCCGGCATCGCCGCCCCAACTTTCCCAGGCCGCGCTTGGCCGCACGGCAATCAGCAGCAGCGCAACGAGCCCGAGCGGAATTCGCAGGCCGGTCCGCAACGCTCGCCTCGCCCTATTTCGGCTTCTTGGCGGGTTCACTCTGACGGGCCCCGCCCCACGGGTCGTACTTGTCCTTGGGCTCGGGAATGCGCTCGAGCGCGGCCTTGTAGGCTTTCTCGTCGACCTTGGGCTTGTTGTCCGCCGGTTTAGCTCCGTCATTGGGTGGCCGCCGGCCCTGCGCCTGCGCCGAGGCAACCGTCAGCGCCATGACCGCAGCCGCTATGACCAAGATCCTCATTGGTGCAATCCCCCTCGTCTGGGGTACAAACTTAGCCTGCAATTCCGGAATATGAAATCCGCGAGTTCCAAGGTTTCCATCAGGCTTCCATAAAGACTTCAGCAAAACTTGATCGCCGGGGACTTCGCCGGATCGCATTCCTGCCTATCTGTTGGCCCGCAGGGGACCTTCACGGATGTTGCGGATCATTGCTCATGCAGCGCTGCTCGCCGGCGCGATCGCGCTCGGCGCCTGCGGCGTTGCCGACAGCCGCGCGCCAGTGCCGGAATTCATGCGCATGAAGGAAACCGAGCAGCCGCCGCCTGAACCCGCCCCCGACGTCAAGCGCGTGGTGCGCGAGCAGATCGATGCCGTCTTCCTCACCACCTCCTATCCGCGCGAGGTGCACGTCGCTTCGCCCCATCGCGAGGTGCGCGGGCCAGGCTGGACCGCCTGCGTCCGCGCCCAGCTCACCTCCGCGACCGGCACCTCGCTCGGCGCCCAGACCTACATCGTGACGATATCGGGCGGAAAGGTGGTCGATCGCCGCCGGGCGGAAGCCGACGACATCTGTGGAACGGAAACCTACGAGCCGATCTAGCAGCGAATCCGCATAACAAAGCTCCGGTTCCGGGAAAAACCAGCATCGCCACCGGGAACGATCGCCGCCTCCCCTTCTTGTTACCGCCGAGGGCAGTTTCGGTGGAGGACACGATGAAGACATTTACGATTGCGCTGTTGGCGGGTGTCGGCGCGCTGGCCGCGGCAACCGGTGCCAAGGCGGCGGACATCTATTCGACCAGCGAATACACGAACTCCGATCTCATTCAGGAAGTCCGGCTTGTCTGCGACGACGCCGGCAATTGCTATCGTACCCGCGGCGGCTCGCGCGTGATCGTGCGCGACTCCTACGCGACCATGCCGCGTGATCGCTATTATGAGCGACGCACCTATCGCGACTGGGACGATGGTCCGCGTGCCGGCGTCGGCATCCGGACACCCGGTGTCAGCGTGGGCGTCGGTGTCGGCGACCGCTGGTAGTTGATAGTTCCAGCATGGACGGGACCGGGCGAGACAACTCGCCCGGTCCCGTCGCGTGCTTGACTCAGATCACCACGTCAGGCGGCGACGGAATTGCTGCTGAAACTGCTCGTAGGCTGCGATCGCATCGGCGGCGTGGCGGCGCCTGGGCGAGTGCGGAAAACCCCTTCATGGTATCGGGAATGCCGCTCCCCGGCTTGCGCATGAATTTTACTCGCTGCAGTGACTTCAGGTTTCGAGCGGATCGGCCGGCGCAACGACGCGCGTCAGCGACGGCAGGTGGGTGACAAAGCGTGCGAGCACCATGCCGGCACACATCGCCGCGACGAAGATGAAGGCGGAAGAAGACCCGAACCCGAGCGCGGTCAGCGCCGGCCCCGGACAGAAACCGGCCAATCCCCAGCCGATACCGAAGATCGCCGGACCTGCGACGATTCCGAGATCGATATCGCTTCGCGTGGGGAGAAAAAATCGTTCGGCAAAGAACGGACGCGCGCGCCGCAGGACGCGCTTGAAGCCGATGAAGGTCACCGCCACCGCGCCGGCCATTCGAAGGCAAGGCTCGCATCCCATGTCCCGGCCGGAACGCCGCCGACGTCGAGGAAGTTCAGAACCTTCGCCGGGTCGGACATGCCGGAGACGATGAGGCCGAGACCGAAGATCAGGCCGATCACGAATTGAACGAGAATGGCCATCGGCGTCAGCTCCAGTGCCGCATCACGAAGACGGTCGCCATGCCGGCTACCATGAAGGTCACGGTCGCGACCAGCGAACGCGGCGAAAGCCGCGACAGGCCGCAGACGCCGTGGCCCGAGGTGCAGCCGCTGCCCCACACCGATCCGAAGCCGGTGAGCAAGCCGCCGACAATCAGGATTGCCGTTCCCGCCTCGATCGTCTGCGACGGCAGGCCTCCGGTGGCGAGCCGCACCAGCACGGGTGCAGCGACAAGACCGGCGACGAAGGCGAGCCGTCCAGCGAATTCGCCGTCCTCATAGGGCGGAAACAGCCGTGCCGCGATGCCGCTGACGCCGGCGACCCGTCCCTTCGCCCACATCAGCAGAACGGCGGACAGGCCGATCAGCGCGCCGCCCACGAGCGAAGCCATTGGCGTGAAAGACGTCGCAATCATTCGACCCTCCGCAAGATGCGCGCATTGAGCCTGGTCAAACCCATGCGGGACGGCCAGACGATATACTACAGCATCGCGAGCCGGGAAGTCCGCGTGGTGCTGGAGACGCTGTACCGCCTCTTCTGCGCACCCTAGGACGTCGCTGGCGCTAACGCGGGAGCGCGGCATGACCGACGACACCTTCATTGAGGGGCCTCTCTACGAGAAGCGCAGGAAGGTCTATCCGCAATCGGTCCACGGGCCGTTCCGACGCATCAAATGGGCGATCCTCTGCGTCGCGCTCGGGATCTATTATCTCTTGCCGTTCGTGCGCTGGAACCGCGGTCCTGGCCTGCCCGACCAGGCCGTGCTGATCGACCTGCCGCAGCGCCGCTTCTATTTCTTCTTCATCGAGCTGTGGCCGCAGGAGGTGTATTACTTCACCGGTCTGCTCATCATCGCGGCGATGGCACTGTTCCTGATGAACGCAGTCGCGGGGCGACTGTGGTGCGGCTATTTGTGCCCGCAGACGGTGTGGACCGATTTGTTCTATGCGGTCGAGCGCTGGGTCGAAGGTGACCGGCGCGAGCGCATGCAGGGCGACAAGCGCTACTGGACGTTCGACCACATCCGGAAGGTCGCGCTGAAGTATTTCCTCTGGATCATAATCGCCTGGTGGACCGGCGGCGCCTGGGTGTTGTATTTCGACGATGCGCCGACCCTGGTGAGGGAACTCGCCACCTTCCAGGCCCCGTTCATCGCCTATCTCTGGATCGGCATCCTGACCGCAACGACCTATGTCTTTGCCGGCCACGCCCGCGAGCAGGTGTGCATTTACATGTGCCCATGGCCGCGCATTCAGGCGGCATTGACCGACGAATGGGCGCTCAACGTCACCTATCGCCGCGACCGCGGCGAGCCGCGCATGTCCGTGAAGAAGGCGGAAGCCGCCCGCGCCCACGGCGATTTCGCCGGCGATTGCGTCGACTGCCACCAATGCATCAACGTCTGCCCGACCGGCGTCGACATCCGCCACGGCATCCAACTCGGCTGCATCCAGTGCGGCCTCTGCATCGATGCCTGCGACAACGTCATGCGCGAGATCGGCCGGCCCAAGGGCCTGATCGGCTACGACACCGACATCAACATGCAGCGCCGGCGCGACGGCAAGCCGCCGATCTATCGCATCGTTCGCCCACGCACGCTGATCTATACCGCAGCCATCGCCGTCGTCGGCGGCATCATGGTCTACACCCTCGCGACGCGCGCGACCATGGACGTCAACGTGCTGCACGAGCGCAATCCGCTGTTCGTTCAGCTCTCGGACGGCGGCGTGCGCAATGATTATACCGTGCGGATCCTCAACAAGGGCGCACAGCGATCGTTTGCGATCGAGGTCTCCGGGCTGCCCGGCGCGAGCATTCGGATTGCTGGCATCGAAGCCGCCCCCGGTGACAAGCCCGTCGTCGAGGTCGGACAGGACCAGACCCGCGAGGTCAGACTGTCGGTGCAGGTCGGGCCCGCCGATCTGCCGAAGACCTCGCGCGATGTCGAGGTCACGATCACCGATACCGCCAGCGGTGGATGGGCAAGCGCCCGTGATCACTTCCTGCCCGGAGACAAGTAAGGGTCTGCGTTGGACATCCGGCGCCGGATGCTCAACGAGACGTTAACATTACCGTTCGAATTGGAGCCGCGTCCCAACGGTATTTTCCAATCTTTGCGCTAAGCATGGCCAGATGACGCGGCATTTGCCCGCGTGAATGGGACGAGGGGACGTGGTCGATATCGCGCAGCAGGCAGCGATCCATCCGGCATCCGGGGATGCCATGGCCGCGCGCGTCCCGCTCATTGCGATCGATCCCGGCCAATGGCGCGCACTCGCGCAGCGGGCGATCGAGCCGAACGGATATTACCTGCCCGCCTGGGAGCTCGCCGTCAGCGCCACCGCGCGCGGCCGCACCGAAGCTTCGGCGTTGCCCGCGTTCGATGGCACGTCGTCGCGGCTGATCGGGCTGATGCCGGTGATCCCGCTGTGGCGCGCCCTGAAGATTCCCCTACCCGCGCTGGTGAGCGCGCATCCCTACGGCACCCTGTGCAGCCCGCTGATCGACCGCGACGCCCCGATCGAGGCGGCCACGCAACTGTTGCAGCGGGCGCGCGGGGCCGGCGCGCATGCGCTCGTGCTCAACGACGTCGCGCTCGACGGCGCTGCGATGACTGTGCTCAGGCAGGTCCTGACCCGCGACGGCCTGAAGCCGCGCGTGCTTTCCTCCTACATCCGCGCCAGCCTCGATGCGACGCAGGATGACGAAACGTTACTGCGCGACGCACTCGGCACCAAAAAGCTCAAGGAGCTGCGCCGACAACGCCATCGGCTCGAAGAGCACGGCCCTGTTACATTCGACGTCGCACGCCGGCCTGACGAGATCGGGCCCGCACTCGAAACATTCCTGCAACTCGAAGCCAGCGGCTGGAAAGGCAAGCGCGGCACCGCGCTGGTTCAGCAAGCAGGCGATGCGACCTTCATTCGCCGCGCGGTGCCGGCGCTGGCGGAGACCGCGCAGTGCGAAATCATCACGCTTCGCGCCGGGACGACGCCGGTCGCTGCCGGCATCGTGCTCCGCCATCAGGATCGCGCCTTCTTCTTCAAGCTGGGCATCGACGAACACTTTGCGAAATATTCGCCGGGCGTGCAGCTAACCCTCGAGCTCACCCGCCATCTCTGCGCCGATTCCAGCATCGCCAGCGCGGATTCCACCGCGAGCGCCGATCACCCCATGATCAACCCGATCTGGCGCGGGCGTTTTGCGGTCGGCGACGTGCTGATCCCGCTGCGGCGGCACGATCCGGTCGTCGCCCTGATTCACGCAGCACTGGCCGGACTCAATGCCGCGCACGAGGGCGCGCGACACGTGGTCCGCCGGCTACGCAAATAAGCGAAAGCCTATTCCGCCGCCTGCGCGTTGATCTCCTCCGAGACCTGGCGGATGGCGCGCGCGAGCAGGTTCGGGTCCTGCGCACCGGAGACGGCGTATTTCTGCGCGAACACGTAGGTCGGCACGCCGGAGATTCCCTTCTCGGCGGCCTCCTGCGCGTCGGCCGAGACGCGCGCGACGTCCTCGTCGGTGGCAAGGCGTCGGCGCACGTCCTCGGCATCGAGGCCGACATCGGCGGCCGCCTGCACTAGCACGTTCACATCGGTGAGATCGCCGCCGTCGCGGAAATACAGCTCCATCAGGCGCTGCTTCATCTCGGGCGCCTTGCCGATCGCTTCCGCCCACAGGATGAGGCGATGGCAGTCGGTCGTGTTAGGCTGACGCGCGACCAGCTCGGGCTTGTAGACGAGGCCCTCCTCGCTTGCGGCCGTAACGACGCGCCCCGCGATCCCTTTATAGGCTTCGACCGAGCCGAACTTCTGGGTGAGATAGGCCTCGCGGCTGATACCCTCGCGCGGTACCCAGGGATTGAGGAAGAACGGGCGGAAATTGAGCTTGACCGGAACGTCCGGCACGAGCGCCAGCGCACTTTCGATCCGGTGCTTGCCGATATAGCACCAGGGGCACACCACGTCGGAGACGACATCGATCTGGAGCGGTTTCAGCGTGCTCATGTCAGGCGCCTCCTTCGGGCGGGTCACGGGTTCGCCGGAACATAAGCCGAACCGGGAGCGGCGCAAGACATTGGCCCTGCATGGCTCACGACTTCACCTCTGCGGTTATTGTGACCGCTGCACCCCGCCCCGATACTTGCGGCCACAATCAAGTCCGAGGGGAGACCGCGATGAGCGCCATTTTCAGGCCGGAAGGCCAACAGTTCCGAGCCACGGAGCACGCCGGCGGTCCGTGGTCTCCGGACATGCTGCAGGGAAGCGCCACCACCGCCCTGATGACCCGCGAGGTCGAGCATCTCGCCACCAAATCCGGCTTCGCGGTGCGACGCCTGACCTTTGATCTGTGGCGACCGGCGGGCCTGCGCGCCTTCAGGACCGTTGCCGAATTGCTGCGCGACGGCCGCAAGGCCAAGACCATGCAGGTGCGGCTGATGGACGGCGAGGCCGAAATCGGCCGCTGCACGGCGCTGCTGACCGCGTCGAGCGGGGAATCTCCCGCCGATCCCTTTGCGAGGCCCATGGTGGTCGACAAGGCGCCCGAGGCGGGCAGCCCGCCGCCGGCCTTCGCGCAGAAATGGAGCCGCTATTTCCAGAACGTGTCGGTGCGGCTGATCGAGGGCGCATTGGAGAAGCCGGGCCCGGCGGCGGCCTGGATGCGGCTCGATGCGCCGCTGGTCGAGGGCGAGCCGAACACGCCGCTGCTCCAGGCGGTGCAGGCCGCGGATTTCGCCAGCGGCGTCGCGCAGATCGTCGACATGCGCGACTGGACCTTCATCAATCCCGAGATCAGCCTCTACTTCTTCCGTCCGCCGGAGGGCGAATGGATCCTGATCCGCGCCGCCACGCGCGTCGGCGCCAATGGCGCCGGCCTCACCACGGCGACACTCAGCGATCTCAAGGGTCCGTTTGCGGAGGTGATGCAGGCCATGAGCTTCGAGCGGCGTGAGGCCGCGCAAGCTCAGGCGTCCTGAGCCGCAAGCGCGGCCAGGGTCGCCTCGGAGGCGGCATCAACAGGCATGAACATCTCGACGCGAAGCTCCTGCAGCGTCACATCCTGCGGCGTGCCCAAAGTCAGAACCGCGCCGATCAGTGAGACGCCGACATCGCCCTTGCGCAGGCGCACCTCGCAGAGCGGCCCCGGCACGGCGTCGTCCTCGATCCCAAGCGTGGGCAGCTCCGGCAGCCGCATCAATTCGCGCCATGTCGATTGCAGGGCTTCGTCGAGCGGCGCGGCCATTGCCTCTTGGCGCGCACGAGACAGCAGAGCCGCGGCCACCGCGGGCCAGTTCTCGACGAACGGCTTGAGCTCGTTCGGCGCCAGGAACATGCGCATGTGATTGAGCGGCCGCTGCATGCGCTCAGGGCCGAGCAGCATCGTCATCAGGCGCGAGGCGGCACGGTTGGCCTGCATCACGTTCCAGCGCCGGTCGGTAACGATCGCGGGAAACGGCTCGTGCCGCCGCAGTAGCAGATCGATGGCGCGGCGCGCATCGGCAAGCTCGGGCGCGGCGAGGTCGCGCTCGCCATATTGCCGGGCGAAGCCGCCGGCCTCGAGCAGCGCGTTGCGATCGCGCAGCGACAGATCGAGGGCGGATGCGAGCTGCAGCAGGATCTCCCGGCTCGCGGCCGCCTTGCCGGTCTCGACATAGCTCAGATGCTTGACCGAAATGCCGGCCTCGAACGCCAGCTCCGCCTGGCTCAACGCTCGGCGCATGCGCCAGGCGCGCAGGAGATCGCCGACGGGGTTGGCCGGCCGCAATCGCCGAAACGAGCGTGTGTCCATCGGCGGATTATGCGGGGACCGCTGCTGCCTGTAAACGCCGCTATGGCAGCCCGGCCGCCATCTGCCTCAGCCGCTCGGCGGTGCGCTCGTCCGCCGGGAAGAAGGTCTCCAGCGCCAACTCGGACAACGTGATGTCCACGGGCGTGCCGAACACCATCGTGGTGGAGAAGAAGCTCAGGATTTCTCCGCCATGGCGCAGCTTGAAGGGGATGGCGACGTTGTCGCTCGACAGCGGCCCCGTCCGCGCCGGGATCGGATAGCTCTTGAGGTCGTTGTAGAGCTTGATCAGCTCAGGATCGGCCGTCACCTCGCATTGCCGGTGTAGACGCTCCAGAAGATGGCCACACCACTCCGCGAGATTGACCGTGCGCGGCGCCAGCGCCTCGGGATGAAAGGCGAGCCGCAGCACGTTGAAGGGCTGGCCAAGCAGCCGCTGCGGAATGCCGTCGAGCAGCGGCGCCACCATGCGGTTGGCCGACACCAGGTTCCAGTGCCGGTCCACCGCGAGCGCGGGATTGGGCTCGTGCGCCCTCAGCACGAGGTCGATCGCCTGGCGGGCTGATTTCAAGGCGGGATCCTCCAGCGGGCGCTGCTGGAATGCCGGCGCATAGCCGGCGGCGACCAGCAGCACGTTGCGTTCGCGCAAGGGCACGTCGAGACGCTCGGCGAGCCGCAGCACCATGTCGCGCGAGGGCGCGGCGCGGCCGGTCTCGACGAAGCTCAGGTGACGCGCCGAGATTTCGGCTTCGCCCGCGAGATCGAGCTGGCTCATGCGGCGGCGCTGCCGCCATTCGCGCAAATGGTCGCCGATGTGAACCGGCTGGCTGCGGTCGGCCTGTGCCGTGGATGCATGTGCGTTCATGACCAGAAACCTATCATGCGGATTTCGGCCCTTCCATTACCCGCGAGGTAATCGAATTGGTCCTCGGGTCGGCGCATCTTCAGTGGCGACAGGAGATGACCATGATCGCGCTGCTGCTCTATCGGACCGTCGCAGACCACCTTGTTCCCTGGGCCATGGCCTTCGCAACGCGGATGCTGGCGCGCAGCCTCAACATGCCGGAGCCGCTGGTGCATTCGACCGGCGACTATGTGCTCGCGCAGGTCACAGCCTTCGAGCACGGCGTCGGCAGGAGCCTTTGTCCGTTCCGCCTCGCCCGCCTGCTTCGCGCCTGGTGGCGCGGATGGCACTGAGTTTCACCCCGAGCCCACCCCAACCATGGAGACCTCTGATGATCGACGCTTCCACCTTCCTGCGCCGCGCGCTGCTTGCAGATAGCATCTTCAGCGGCGTCGCCGCCCTCGGCTTCACTTTCGGCGCGAGCGCGTTCGCAGCGCTGTTCAACCTGCCGGAAGCGCTGCTGCGCGAGACCGGCCTGTTCCTGATCGCCTACGCCGCGCTGGTCGGCTGGCTGGCGTCACGCGCCTCGGTGGCGAAGGCACTCGTGCTGCTGGTCGTGATCGGCAATGCGGCCTGGACGGTCGGCAGCATTGCGCTGCTGTTGTCGGGCGCGGTGTCGCCGAACCTTGCCGGCGCGCTCATGGTCGTCGCGCAGGCGATCGCCACCGGCGTGTTCGCCGAGCTGCAATATGTGGGATTGCGGAGAAGCGGGAGTGCGGTGGCGGCTTGAGGCCCGGGCTTGGCCGCGCACCCTTCGCGGCCATCGCCCCTCGGCTACGCCCTCGCCCGGCCGACCTTGCCGGCGAAGTGCTTGCCGTTCAGCTTCTTCTTTTTCGCCGTGCTTTTGGTGCCCGCCTTCTTGGCCTTTGCTTCCGTGCGCGCCTTCACCTTGGCGCGCTCGGCCCGCGCCTCGGCGCGCAGCTTCTTGCGCTTCTTCTCGCAAGACTCGCACTTGCAACCGATCGGCTTCAGATAGGCTTTGAAATAGTCGGTGCCGTAATCGTAATTGATCTCGTCACCCGGCTCGATGTTCCTGATGGCGCGGATGAAGACCTTGCGCTCGCGCGGCCGCACGTCGGACTCGGCATTGGGCCGGCAGGAATGATTGATGTAGCGGGCCAGGTTCTTGCGCACCGAGCCGTCGATGGTCCAGCGGCCGTTGAGCTCGAACAGGTACTTGTTCTCGATGTCGTCCTGCTCGGGGATCCGCGAATCCAGGATCGGTCCGAAATAGCGGATGATCCGGGTGCCCTTCTTGATCGGCTTGGTGGCGAAGAGGCCGAGCCCGGTCTTGGAGCGGCCGACGCGATAGGTTTTTTGCGAGGAGATGGCTGGCATGATCAAGTAAAGGAGGACGCGAACGAGGCTGGAAGAGCCCAAGCGAAGCCGCTCTTCTAGAACGATTCCGCGCCGCTGTCAGGTCTATCCCACCCCTGTTTGAACCTTGCCCACAATGAAGACGTCTGATGGTGCGGAGTTCCCTGCGATCGAAGCCTCATGATGAACCGCATCACCTGCATAGGCCTGGCTGTCTTGATGATCTGCATCGGCCTGAACAGCGCCGCCGCCCAAACCGTGGGCAGCACATACACGTCGACCGGGCCAAAGGATTGCCGCCAGATCGGCAAGCCCAGCGAGCTCGACGGCAGCACCACGCGGGCATGTTCGGGCAAGGACGGCCTCCTGGTGCTGATTGCCGAGGACGATCTTCGCGAAATCGTCTCGATCGGCCGCAATCGCAAGCAAGCGGCCGAGGAACCGGCGGCCAAGGTCTGGTTCGCGCCGTTCAATTCGTCGGAGACCACGATCGAATGGCGCGCCGTGGGCGCAAAGCCGTTCGCGATCATCCAGCGCTGGCACATCGCCGACAATGCCGATCCCGACAAGCAGGGCCGCCCGAACACCAAGGCCATGCTGGTCGTGACCCGGCTGCCGCCGGGCCCGGTCTGTCACGTTGCCTATGTCGATGCGATCGCAAACCCCACCGCCAACGAGCTTGCGCGCAAGGCCGCGGACGATTTCGCCCGCGGCTTCGCTTGCGGCAAGGACGAGGTGAAGATCATCGGCACGCGCGGCCGCGCCGTCGAGCTTGCGACGATGCGCTAGGCCTTGGCGGGCCCAAACGGCCGCTATGCGGGGAGTTTCGTGGTGATGGGCGCCGTCAGCATCGCCTCGAGCAGGCGCTCGGCCGTCGTCCCCTCGGGCAGACGTCCCAAGATATCCTTGAGCCGCCCGTCGAGCAGCAGCATGGTGAAGCCATGCACCATCGACCAGGCACGGGCGATCGCGGCGCCCTGGCTCAGCGTCAGCGCGTCTTCGCTGATCTGCTCCTGCCGCATCATGCCGATCGCATTCGCAAGCCCGGCGAAAGAGGCTTCGGCCGCCTCGTGCAGCGAGGGCCTGGAATAATCGAGCCGCTCGGTGCGAAACATGATGCCGTACATGCCGGGATGCGCCTGCGCATAGGCGACATAGGCCTTGGGCCGCGCCAGCGCGGCTTCGAGCGGCGTGGTGGCGGCGTCGCATGATGACGCCATCGCCGCGTTGAACTGGCGGAAGCCGACCGCCGCGAGTTCGCTGAGCAGGCCAGTAAGATCGCCGAAATGGTGGGTGGGCGCGGCATGCGAGACGCCCGCCTCGCGCGCCACCGCGCGCAATGTGAGGCCAGCGAGCCCGTCGCGTTCCAGCACCCGTTCGGCAGCCTGGAGCAACGCCTCGCGCAAGGCACCGTGGTGATACGGCGTCTCGGACTTAGCGCTCGCCGCGCCGCGCCTTGGGCGCGATGCCGCATTCGAAATCGTCTTTCTGGGGGCACGCGCACTTCGCGCCGTTTCGCTCTTGGTATCGGTCTTGGCCATTTGCAAGCTATATGACGCAATATTGACAGTGTAAAGATTTTGCTTGACCGACGCGACGATCGGCTCTATTTGATCTTTACGATGTAAAGATAAGGAGGGATACGCCGTGCAGCACGACGCCGTCGCCGAGCGCCGCAACAATATCGCGCCGATCCCGTTCGAAGCGGACGCGCCATTCCTGAAGATCATTGGCGAATTGCCGCGCGAGCTGAATGGCGTGCTCTATCGCAACGGTCCCAATCCGCAGTTCGATTCCCCCGGCGCGCATTGGTTCGTCGGCGACGGCATGCTGCACGCCTTCCACCTCGAGAACGGCCGCGCCAGCTATCGCAACCGTTGGGTCCGCACGCCGAAATGGCTCGCCGAGCACGATGCCGGCCGCGCCTTGTTCGGCGGCTTCGGCCGCAAGCTGCCGGATGCGCCGACTGATCTCACCGACGGCGGCGTCGCCAACACCAACATCATTTTCCATGCCGGCAAGCTGCTGGCGCTGGAAGAAGCGCACCTGCCGACCGAGATCGAGCCGGGCACGCTGGCGACGCGCGGCTATCACAACTATCAAGGCCGTGTCGCCGGCAGCTTCACCGCGCATCCGAAGATCGATCCCGTGACCGGCGAGCTGGTGTTCTTCGGCTACAACGCGGCGGGGCCGCTGACGCCTGCCCTCTCCTACGGCTCGATCGATACCGCCGGCAAGGCGACGCGCTTCGAACGGTTCGAGGCGCCCTATGCCAGCATGGTGCACGACTTCATCGTCACCGCGAACTATGTGCTGTTTCCGATCCTGCCGATCACCGGCAGCATGGAGCGCGCGATGAGCGGACGGCCGCCCTATGCCTGGGAGCCGGACAAGGGCGCCTATGTCGGCGTGATGAAGCGGAGCGGCACGGCAAAGGACATCGTCTGGTTTCGCGGTGAAGCCTGCTACGTCTTCCACATCATGAACGCGTGGGAAGACGATAACCGCATCATCGCCGACGTCATGCAGTTCGAGGAAGCGCCGCTGTTTCCGCATCCCGACGGCCGGCCGACCGATCCGGAGAAGTCGCGCGCCCGGCACTGCCGCTGGACCTTCGATCTCTCCGGCAATACCGATCGCTTCCAGCAGACCTATCTCGACGATCTCACCGGCGAATTCCCGCGCATCGATGACCGCCACGCCGGGTTGAAAAATCGCCACGGCTGGTACGCCTGCGCCAATCCGCGCCAGCCGATGTTCGGCGCGCTCTCCGGCGTCGTCCATGTCGACGGCAACGGAAGGCGTCTCGGCCATTATCTGCTGCCCGCCGGGGACACCACCTCCGAGCCGGTGTTCGTCGAGCGATCGAAGGATGCGACTGAGGGCGATGGCTGGCTGCTCGCGGTGGTCTGGCGGGCGCGGGAGAACCGCAGCGACCTCGCCGTGTTCAATGCCACCGATGTCGAAGCGGGTCCCGTCGCGCTGGTGCAGCTCGGCCACCGCGTGCCGGATGGTTTCCACGGCAATTGGGTGGGAGCGCAGTAACTCCCGTCATTCCGGGGCGCGCCACTTGGCGCGCGCCCGGAGCCACAGCACGGACGTGTCACCAAAGAGGCCCGTATCCAAATGCCCTCAATCACCGCAGACTTCCTCACCATCCTCGCCCTGGTCTGCGTCGCGCTCACACTCGAGGTGGTCCATCTGCGGCGGAGCGGCCAAGTCTCCTTCAACGGCGTCATCTTCAACGGCGGCATCCTGCTCGCCCTCGGCCTCGCGATCGCCTGCGCGCTCCCCATTCTGTCGCGCCTGAACTGGGCGGATTTGGTTGACGAGGCGTCCGACCAGGCCGTTGCGGCCCTTCATCTTTTGGAGGTTGCCTACGTTATTTTGACACTGTAAAGATTTTCCTTGACCCGACCTCGCCTCTGAATTATTGATCTTTACATCGTAAAGATCGGCCTGACCGAGGTAGGCAATGGCGATTTTCCTGATCCTCGCGCCCTACGGCGCTTACAGCCTCCTGATGCTGGTGACGTCGGCCGCGATCAGCGTGTTCCTGGCCTCCGCGATCTGTCTCGCCACCGTCGCAATCGATGTGGCGCGCGGGCGCTCGGTGAAGACCCTGGCCGCAGGCTCGGCGATCGTGTTCGCCGCAATCGGCCTCTACCTCGCGCTAATCGACCCGAAGCTCGGAACACTCGGCGTCAAGCTGTCGGTCGATATCGGCATCCTCGTCATCTCGCTTGGCTCGCTGCTGGTGCGCCGCCCCTTCACTTTGCAATACGCGCTTGAAGCGGTTCCGGCCGAGACCGCGGCGATGCCCGGCTTTCTCTATGCCAATTACGTCATCACCGGCGCCTGGACCGTGGCCGCGCTGTTGATGGCGGCTGGCAATCTCGTGCTGCTCTACGTCCCCGGCGTGCCGCTCTGGTCGAGCCTCGCGGTCGCCTTCGCCGCCCGCAACTACGCGATTTACTTCACAAAATGGTATCCCGAGTATCGCCAGATCAAGTACGGTACGCCCGCCCGCGCATTGCCCAACTCCCGCTGAACAGGATTGACGATGAAGGACGTATTCGCCCGCCTCGGCTCCGATCTCTTCTCCGCCATCCTCTTCCTGGTCATCTATCTCGTCACCGACAACGTCATCCTGGCGACATCGGTGGCGGTCGCCGGCGCGATCGCGCAGGTGATCTACGCCCGCATCAAGGGGCAGCAACTCAATTACATGACGTATGCGAGCCTCGCGCTCGTCGTCGGATTGGGCGCGATCACACTGCTGACCAATGATCCCCGCTTCATGATGGCAAAGCCGTCGATCGCGCATTTCGCCATCGGCGCGATCATGCTCAAGCGCGGCTGGATGCTGCGCTACATGCCGCCGATCGTCGTCGAGACCGTTCCGGAATATGTCACGGCTGCAGGCTATGCCTGGGCGGCGCTGATGTTCGTGATCGGTGTCGGCATGATCGTCGTCGCCTCCACGGGCGATCTGAAGCTGTGGGCGTTCTACCTCACGGTGGTCGCCGGCGGCGCCAAGATCCTCGCCTTCGCCGTGCAGTACGTCGTGCTCCGGCTCATCGTCACCAGTCGCCGTCGCGCTGCGGCCCGCGCCTGAAGCGCGATCTGATCGCGCTTCAGGTTGTTGTCTGAGCATGATCTTTTCCGAAAACCGCTACGCACTTTTCGGGATCATGCTGCTATGCCTCCAAGGCAGGGTTAGGCAGGAGCTGCGAGTTGGGTTATAGGCTCGTCCGGGACTGGCCGCGGATCGTCGCGGCCCGCCGGGATTTGTTCGGGAGACGGGAATGGCCGTAGACGGCAACTGGAATCTGACCATGACGACGCCGATGGGCGAGCGCCAGGCGACGCTGAGCCTCAAGGCCGCCGACGGGACGCTCACGGGCACGCAAGGCGCGGAAGGTAATACCGCCGAGATCTTCGACGGCACCGTCTCTGGCGACAACGTCTCCTGGAAGGTCTCGATCACCAACCCGATGCCGCTCACGCTCGAATTCGCCGGCACCGTCTCCGGCGACAGCATGAACGGCGAGATGGGCATCGGCCCGATGGGCAGCTTCCCGTTCACGGGCGCCCGCGCCTAAGGCCGCGCAGCATCATGCGCGTGCATCGTCTCATCGCGGCGACCATGCTGTGCGTCGCGACACAAGCGGCGCGCGCGGATGACACCGAACCGGCGTGGCGCGCAAGCTCGCTCGCCATGGTGCCGGCAGATTATGTCGCCGGCGCCGCTTATCGAACCGATGGCTCGATAGGATATCTCGCCGTCTACCCCGCGCCATCGAACGATCCAAAAACACCGGCAAGCGTGTTCGCTGCGCGCCAGGCCCTCGTGGTCATGCTGACACCGGATGCGACACGCGCGGTGTCCGCCGAGTTGAAGCCGCGCACAGAGCCCGATCCCGACAATGACGACAGCGATTTCGCAAAACTGCATGCCGATCTCGCCGCCGGACGTGCAAAGCTGCCCGAGGGCACAGAGCCCTGCAGTCTCGGCGCCTGGTCCATCGACAAGGACCCCGGTGGCCTCAACGTGCGCGCCGAGCCGTCGGCGACGGCGCGCGTGCTCGGCACGCTGCCGCCGCCCTACCGCTTGAAGTTAGGTGGCGCCGAGAACACACCCGACGGCGGCTGGCTCACCGAATTCCGCATCATTGGCTCCAAGAACGGCTGGTTTCTGATCGAAGGCGCCAAGCCGCCGGGCAAGGATTACGAGGACGACAAGAAATATCCGCGGAGCGCGCCCAAACCCTACGCCGGGCGCGGCTGGGTCGCCTCCAACAAGGTCGGCGCGAGCTTCGCAAACGGCTATACGCGCGCGGGCGGGCTGTTCCAGGCTCCCTTCGTCGATGCCAAATGGATGCCGGCACAGCGCGAGCTCGGCGGCCCGATCGACGGTGACGGCGGGCCGAAGCGCCTGCTCGCCTGCAGCGGCTTCTGGGGTCTGGTCGAGAGCCACGACGGCGTTCGCGGCTGGTGGCGCGCGTTGTGCTCCAACCAGGTCACCAATTGCAGCTGAGAAGACAGCGGCTCCCGCAACATTCTCGCTCTTGTCTTCTTAACAATTCAGGATTGTATTTGAGCATTGCACCCGGGAGGGAGAAATGCCGTACAGCATCACGCATGCATTTCATCGATCACTGACAGCCGCGTTCGTTTGCATTCTGCTGGGAGCAGCGATGTCGCCCGGGCGCGGCGAACAATTGCCGCCGAAGGTTGCCCCGGAGGCAACCGCCTGGAAGCCCGCCTCGATCTTCGAAAAAGACGACAAGGACGACAAGTTCAAGGATCAGCCACGCATGAACCTGAGCGGAGCGGCGTGCGTGCCCGCCACGCCGAAGTTCACGTCATGCCTGATTGCCAATGATGAGAAGAAATACGCGCAGTTCTTCTCGATCGAAGAGAACATCCTCGTTCCCCGGAAGCTCATCCGGCTGTCGGATGACGACAAGGACCCCGATGCCGAAGGTGTCGCGTATGAAAAGGGCTTCTTCTACGTGACCGGCTCGCACGGCCGAAGCCGCAAGAGCGACAAGGAGAATTTATCGAGCTATGTCGTGTTTCGGATTGCCGTGGATCCGCAAACCGGCGCTCCCAAGACCGAACCCAACGCCAAGAAGGTCGAGGGCGTCGAGCCGAGCCCGCGGCTTCGCGAAGTGATTGAAAAGAATAAGGACGTCGGGTCGAAATTCAACAAGCCGCTCGCGGAAGGCGGTGTCAATGTCGAAGGGATTGCAGTCAGGAACGACCGCATCTATTTCGGGCTGCGAGGTCCATCGTTGAACCGCCAGGCCTTTGTGCTCAGCGTCGATGCAAACGCGCTCTTTACCAAGGACGACGATCTCAAACCCGACTCGACGCCGCTCGATCTCGGGGAGAATACCGGCATCCGCGACCTTGCCGTGGTGAACAACGGCATCTTGATCCTCGCAGGGCCAACGCGTGACGAAGACGTTCCCTACAGCGTCTGGCTGTGGGACGGTAGCAGCAAGACTGCCAAATCCCTAGCGACGCTCGATCTGAGCTCATCCCCAAAAGAGGCGAAAGCGGAAATTCTGCTTCCCCTCGAGGAAGACGCAGCCAACATTCGCGTGCTTGTCATGTTCGACAGCGCCGAAAATGGCGGGGCGATGTCGTTCAAAATAAAGCGCTGAGCGCGCGCTGCGTAAATCGTCCGCCGATTGGAGAGCCGGCGGACGACGCGGACCTGACTAGCCCAGATTCAGCTCCTTGAAGAAGTCGTTCCCCTTGTCATCGATGATGATGAAGGCGGGGAAGTCGACGACTTCGATGCGCCAGATCGCTTCCATGCCGAGCTCGGGATATTCGAGCACCTCGACCTTCTTGATGCAGTGCTCGGCAAGGTTCGCCGCGGCACCGCCGATCGAGCCGAGATAGAAGCCGCCGTACTTCTTGCAGGCCTCGCGCACCGCCGGAGCGCGGTTGCCCTTGGCTACCATCACCATCGAGCCGCCGGCGGCCTGGAACTGGTCGACGAAGGAATCCATGCGGCCGGCGGTGGTCGGACCGAACGCGCCGGAGGCATAGCCCTCGGGAGTCTTGGCGGGGCCGGCGTAATAGACCGGATGGTTCTTGAAGTAGTCCGGCAGCGGCTCGCCCTTCTCCAGCCGCTCGCGCAGCTTGGCGTGGGCGCTATCGCGCGCCACGATCATGGTGCCGGTCATCGAGACCCGGGTCTTGATGGGGTGCTTGGAGAACGTCGCCAGAATGTCCTTCATGGGCTGGTTGAGATCGATCTTGACGACCTCGCCGCCGAGCGCCTGCTCGACCTGCGGCAAATACTGCGCCGGATTGTGCTCGAGCTCCTCGAGATAGACGCCGTCCCTGGTGATCTTGCCGAGCACCTGTCGATCGGCAGAACACGACACGCCGAGCCCGATCGGCAGCGATGCGCCATGACGCGGCATGCGGATCACGCGGACGTCGTGGCAGAAGTACTTGCCGCCGAACTGCGCGCCGACGCCGAGCGATTGCGTCATCTTGTGGATTTCCTTCTCCATCTCGACGTCGCGGAAGGCATTGCCGTCGGGCGAGCCCTGGGTCGGCAGCGCGTCGAGATAGCGGGCGGAGGCGAGCTTCACCGTCTTCATGCAGAGCTCGGCCGAAGTGCCGCCGATCACGATCGCGAGGTGATAGGGCGGGCAAGCAGCGGTGCCGAGGGTGAGGATCTTTTCCTTCAGGAAAGCGAGCAGCCGGTCCTTGGTCAGCACCGAGGGCGTCGCCTGGAACAGAAAGCTCTTGTTGGCGCTGCCGCCGCCCTTCGCCATGAACATGAACTTGTAGGCGTCATCGCCTTCGGCGTAGATCTCGCACTGCGCCGGCATGTTGTTGGCGGTGTTCTTCTCCTCGTACATCGAGAGCGGTGCGACCTGCGAGTAGCGCAGATTGCGGCGCAGGTACGCGTCGCGCGCCCCTTCCGACAACGCCGCCTCGTCGTCGCCGTCGGTGATGACGTTGCAGCCCTTCTTGCCCATGATGATCGCAGTGCCGGTGTCCTGGCACATCGGCAGCACGCCGCCGGCGGCGATGTTGGCGTTCTTCAAAAAGTCCAGCGCGACGAACTTGTCGTTCGGGCTGGCCTCACCGTCCTCAAGGATGGCGCGGAGCTGCTTCAGATGGCCGGGACGCAAATAATGGTTGATGTCGCCGAAAGCCGCCTCCGACAGCGCCCGCAGCGCCTCGCGCGACACCACCAGCATGTCCTTGCCCAGGACCTTCTCGACCCTGACGCCCTCGGCCGTGATCTTCTTGTAGGGCGTCTCGTCCTTGCCCAGCGGGAACAGCGGGGTGTGCTTGTAGGGCGGAACGGGCTTTGACGGGTCCGGGAAGGCGGTCGGAGCGTTCATGGGGCGAATCTCGGGGTTTTGGAGCCCTGGCGGGCCTCTCAGCATAGAAGCGTTCTAAGCTCATTTTGAGCGGAAAGGAAAGGGAGTGGCACGCATGGGGGACGCCGACCCAGGGCTCGGGAAGGCACTGACACAGCACGTGGAAAGGCCGTTCCCACCCTTGCGCTTCGCGCCCGACGACGCTTGAATGCGCGCCCTAAGGGGCTTTTCATCATGACATTGAAACTGAACGTCCGCGGCGCGATCCTGGTCGCCGCCGCCATCACCGGCCTTGTGACCCTCATTTCGCCCGCACGCGCCGACCGCTGCGACGACAGTGCCAAGGAGCTGGCGAACCAGGTCGATCGCCTCAAGGTGAACTTTCGTGCTGCGAACACCGTCTATCTGACACACCCGGCGGCCAAGGAGCTGTCCGTGGGTTGCCGCGGCGACAAATATTCCATCGAGCTCTATGCCAAGGGTGATCGCAAGCCGACGCCGGAATTCTATGCGCTGGTGGGATCGATGGCGGCGATCGTCTTCACCGTGACCAAGGACGACACCACGACGGGCGCGACACGCTGCCTGAAGCGGATGGGTCTGCTGCGCGGCGACAAGATCAGCATGCGCTATCGGCGACTCAACATGGAATGCACCCGCACCAAGAAGGACGCGTCCATCGCGATCACGCGCGGCAAGGACGAATAGAGGGGACGTCGCCTCCTCGCGCTTTCCACGCGCTCGGCGGCCTACCTATCGCGACGCTGTCCGCCACTCGCTCCGTCATTGCGAGCGGAGCGAAGCAATCCAGAATCCTTCCGCGGTGACGGTCTGGATTGCTTCGTCGCAAGAGCTCCTCGCAATGACGAGGAGGGTTTAGTCGTCGCTCGCATAAGGCACGATGCGGGGCACGAACAGCGCCTCTTACCACACCAATCGCTCGCATTTTAACGATTGCCTTGAAGGAATTTTCGCTCCTCGCAGCGCAGGGTCAGTTGTTTCCATGTGTGAGGATTTGCGGATGAAGGTTTCCACCGTTGCGCCGCCGCCGATCGCGATCGTGGTTCCGAGCTACGACACGACCAAGCAGCAGGACGATCAGACCAAGACCAAGGACGCCGACCCCACCTACAAGCCGCAGCCGCCCGCACCGCTGCCGCCGGGTCAGGGCACGCGGATCGATCAGCTCGCCTGATCGATCTTCTCGAAGGACGAATCGCCATCCGGTCGATCGGGCCTGTTTCGCGTCCGGCCGCATCTTCGCCGGATAGCGGGAACATCATGCGCGGCCGCCCCGGGACCTGCGCATGATCGCAAGACGGCCGTTGCTTGACACCACACTCGTTGCCGCCATGGGCGCGCGTTTGTTTGCGTCCACGCGAACGCTGCACCGGCCCGCCTGCCCCACCGCGGCAATTCCCCCTTCGTCCACGATTGGGCCATAAACCACCGCTCCGGCTCGGAGCGCGCCCTTCAAGTGTGATCCGGCTCATCAAATTTCCGCATGCGGCGTGCTCATCTGCGAGGCCGAACGAGCATGCGTCGATGGGACAAGCCAATGGAACTGAATGAAGAGCTGCTGTCGCTGGTGGCGGACATCTACGATGCAGCGCTCGACGATTCCCGATGGTCGGCGACGCTTCGTTGCATCGTCGACCTGGCGGGCGGCCAGAGCGGCGGTCTGGTCCGGATCGGAGCAGACGGTGAGGCCGTGATCGCGCATGCCGTCGGTGTCGAGCCCGCCTATGTTCAGTCCTACATCGAAACCTATGAACCGTTCGATCCGTCGCGCAGCGTGCTCCACGCGCCGGTCGGCCAGATCCAGACCATCAGGGACTGGATCGACGTCGACGAATTCCGCACCACCATGTTCTACAACGAATGGACGCGGCCGCAGGGCCTCGAGGATGCCGCCAATCTCCTGCTCGACAAATCTGCCGAGGGAATATCCCGCCTCTCGATCATGAAGGCCGGCGGTCCGGTCGACCGCAGGATGTATCAGGTGATCTCCCACCTCACGCCGCATGTGCAACGGGCCATGGTCGTCAGACAGAAACTGCAGCAGCAGAACGCATTGGAGACGATTTCGGTCCGCACGCTCGACGCCCTGCGAACCGCCGTCCTGCTGCTCGATGCCGAGGCTCATATCACGCACGCCAATGCCAGCGCGCGCGACATTCTGGACGAGGCCGACGTGCTTCGTTCGGTCCGTGGCCGGCTGGTGACGTCCGACCCGAATGCCGATCGCGTGCTGCGGCAGGCGCTGGCGGGCACGGTTGTCGGCGACCGCGCGATGACGAGCGCAAGCATCTCGCTGCATCTGGCGGCCCGGGACGGCTCGCATTTTGTCGCGCATCTCCTGCCGCTGACCGCCGGGCGCCGGCAAAGCTTCGCAGCCAGCTACGACGCCTGCGCCGTCCTGTTCGTCAGCAAGGCAGCGCTCGATACCGTCGTCGCGCCCGACCTCATCCGCAAGCTGTTCAAGCTGACGCCGACCGAGCTGCGCGTCTTCCTGTCCATTGTCGAGATCGGCGGGGTTCCCGATGTGGCCAGGAGCATGGGCATTGCCGAATCGACGATCAAGACCCATCTCGCCAGGATCTTCGCCAAGACTGGAACCAAACGACAGGCGGATCTGGTTCGGCTCATCGCGGCCTTTACACCGCCCATCAAGGTCTGAACTGGTCTCTGTCGCGTCACGCCGCATGTTTGCCGGAAAGAACGCTATCAATGCGCCGGCGTGGGGTAGAACAAGATCGACAATGATCGCCAGGCTGCTGCTGCAGAACACGATTACCACCGCCGCGATGGGCGCGCTGCTGTTCGCCTCCGCAGGGACGCTGCGCTGGCCCTCGGCCTGGGTGTTCCTCGCGACATGCACCCTGCTCGGCCCGCTCTGCGGCTGGTGGCTCTACCGGATCGATCCGGCGCTGCTCGCCGAGCGGCTGCGGCCGGTGCTGCAGAAGGATCAGCCCGCAGCCGACAAATTGTTCATGAGCGTCTTCGTCGTCGCGATGCTGGCCTGGCTGGTGCTGATCGGCATCGACCGGCGCCTTCAATCGTCCGACATGCCGGTCGCGCTCCAGGCGTTCGGCCTCGCGCTGTTCCTCGCCTCGACATTGTTCACGATGTGGGTGTTCCGCGAAAACTCGTTCGCTGCGCCTGTGGTGAAGCTGCAGGCTGAGCGCGCCCAGCGCGTGATCTCGACCGGTCCCTACGCCCATGTGCGTCATCCCATGTATAGCGGCATGGTCCTGTTCTTCGCCGGCGTGCCGCTGCTGCTGGGCTCGTGGTGGGGACTCGTGATGGTCCCGCTCCTGGTCCTCCTGTTCGCGATCCGCATTGGAATCGAGGAACGCACCTTGCGCGAGGGCCTGCCGGGCTATGCCGATTATGCGGCGCGGGTGCGCTATCGCCTGATGCCCGGCGTTTGGTGAGCGCGCATCGCTGTCCTCCTCCGAACGGCTGACGCCTGGGAATGCGGACTTCGCTAGACAGCGGCGGCACGCCACGCAATGAAAGACGCGACGATGTTCTGCAAGCCGCCCTGCCCCGACGAGCATGACCTCTCGCCCGTGCCCGATAATTCAGACGACCGCTCTGGCCGGAGCGTCCACAGACGCTGGCCGGCCACGACGCGTTCGGGCGATTGATCGCGCCCGAAGCGGCCGGTCCGGAACGGGGGCTGCCGCCAGCCTCCCTCCGGACCGGCTAAAATTTCTTCTTTGGACGCGTTTTCTTGACGCGAACCGGTATCCACTTCGCTCGAGAACGCTTTAGCCATCGAGCTCGCGATAGCTTCGGAAGATGCCCTGCTCGTTGAAGGGAATGCGGCGCTCGCTCGCCAGATAGGCCTTGATGTTCGGCCGCGCGGCGATGCGGTCGTGCAGGCCGAGGAGGCCTGGAATGTCAGTCTCGAATGCCTTCATGCGCTTGGGGAAGGCATAGCGCAGCCCCGCGACGATCTGGAATAGCGAGAGATCGACGTAAGTGAGCCGCCGGCCGGTGACATAGGCGCCGCCATTCTCGGCGAGAAGCTGCTCGAAATAGCCGAGATATTTTGGCACCCGCTCGTCCCAGAAATCGGCCGTGCGTTTCTTCGCCGGCGGCTTCTGGTCCTCGTAATAGAGCGAAGGTCCGAGCGGATGATGGGTGTCGTGGATCTCGACCACGAGGTCGGTGATGGTGAGTTGAAGCTGGTGCACCCAGAGTTGCCCGGCCTCCGCCTTCGGCGCGAGCCCATGGCGTGCGCCGAGATAGAGCAGGATATTGGCGGTCTGGCCGATGACGAGCTTGCCGGCCTTCAGGAACGGCGGCGCAAAGGGCGGCCTGCCCTTCTGGGCATCCATCATCTTCATCATCGCAGCCGTGCCGCGCGGCCCGCGCGCGACGTCCGCATAGGCGGCGCCCGCCTCCTCCAGCGCCAACCGCACATATTCGCCGCGGCCCTGGATCTCGGGCCAGTAGTAGAGCTCGTATTTCATGGGAGAGGTCCGTTAGCGTGGATGCGTTAGGACCAATGTAACATGTAGCCCGGAGTTCCGGCAGGGTGAGACGGAATAGCGGTTCAACATGCTCCGTCATTGCGAGCGCAGCGAAGCAATCCAGACTGCCTCCGCGGAAGACTCTGGATTGCTTCGTCGCAAGGGCTCCTCGCGATGACGAACGGAAGGAGCTTCGCGCCTTAATTCAATTCGCAGCGAAGCAATACAGCAGCCCGTCGCCGCCCGTGCTCTTCAGATCGGCCTGCGAGCAGCCACCATCGGGACCGCGCGAGGGGTGCGAGCTATTCCAGGATTTTGACGGCTCGTCATCGCGCAGGCCCTTGCGATCGAAATGGCCGACCATCGCGGTGCCTTGCGTGCTCGACGTCCAGTTCTTGCACGTGCGATCGTCCGGACCGGCAAACGCGGTGCCGTCTGGTTGCGATCCCGTGAGGACGTCGTGCCGGTTCGGCTGGTCACCCATACCGTTGACACCCTCGCCCTTCTCGCTGAGCGCCGTCTGCTTGGTGAGGTTGTTGGCGGGGCCGTGCAGCTCGGCAACATCCTTGGCAATGACCGCGCCCTTGGCATTCTGCCACGGTCCCTTGCCGATGCGATCGCGCGCGTTGACGACCGGCTTGCCATCGGCGGCCTGCGTCGAGAGATAGGCGCGCCAGGTCTTCGCACCGGCGCCGGCGGTCTGGGCGAGCTTCTGGCACTGCGCATCAGCTCCCTCCAGGCCGCCGAGATCGGCGCCCTTGCCCGGGCCATTGGACGTCACGAAGAACGTCATGTCGGCCGACTGCGCCTGCACGGCTGGCGCCGCAAGCAATGCAAGCGAGGCCGCAGCGAGCGCTGAAATCGTCACGGATCTCTTCATACGGATCATCTTGTCCTCCCGTTGTGTTTGTCGTTGGCCGCCTGATTTCAACCCGATGCGCCCCCACTTATTCCGATGCCACGGTGAAAGGGGGCGCAAAAGAAAAGGGCGCCGTGCCGGAGCACGACGCCCTTTGTTCTCCATCGCTTTGCGATCAGTTGGTCTGCTGGATCGCCGACAATTCCCAGCCGCTGCCGGGCCGTCGGGCGAAGGTCCAGACTTCGGTGACTTCACCCGGCTGCTCGCTGCCGGCGACGACCGTGCCGCTGTTGCGGTCGAGCGTCTTGTCGGTGAGCGCGAAGCGCAGCGCCACCGTGGCGTAGTCGGTCTCGCCTTCGCGCCAGGCTTCCGCGAGGTCGCCCTGCAGCAGCTTGACGCCAGTCACCTTGTTGACGACGTTGCGCGCGCGGTTCTGGGCGAGGTCCTGCTCGAAATAGGAGACCATCTCCGGCGTCGCGAGCGTGTGCAGCTTGGCCACGTCCTCGTTCGACCAGGCGGTCTGGACATCGCCGAGCAGGCGCTCGAACGCCTCGTAATCGTCCGGCTTGATCTCGAGCGGCGCGTTATTGGCATTCGCGCCGAAGCCGAAGCCGCCAAGCCCACCACCAAGGCCGCCGCGCTGGTTCGGCTGCGGTCCGGAACCTGCGCCCGCATCGGCATTGGCATAGGCCGCCTGCGGCGTGTGACGGCGCTGCCACCAGGACATCGCCAGCCGCACCACCAGCACCACGAGCGCGATCTGGATGATCAGGCCCAGGATCGAAGACAGGCCGCCGAGGCCGCCGAACAGGCCGCCGCCGAACAGCATGCCGAGCAGGCCGGCGCCGAGGAAGCCGGCCGCAAGGCCGCCCATGAAGCCGCCGGCGCGGCCGAACAGGCCGCCGCGCGCGGGCGCGGTGGCAGCCGAGTTCATGCCTGCACCCGGCTGGGTGTAGGTGCGGTTGAACTGCGAGGCCGAGCCGGGCGCCGTCGTGGTCGAGGGCGGGGCCGAATAGGTGCGCGAACCGCGCGAACCCGACGAGCCGCCGCCGCCGACACGCGCGTCGGCAGACGAGATCGCCAGCGCAGTCGGCAGCGCAAGCGCCAGCACGACAGCGATCGTCTTGAAGAGACTGCGGGAGCGTAGCGAGAAATTCATGTGCGTTTCCCAAATCCCCGGCATGGGGACGTCCGCCTAAGATGGGCAGACTTCCCGAAAAGTGAAGCCGGTTTCGGAACCTATGGCTGCGGCCCTCAGTCGCGGGGATGTGGCAAAAGCCCATATTTGGCGGGGGCTTGGCCGGGCGCGCCGGGGAACCATGGTCGCGGGATACCGGCGGTTTTTGGGATGAGATTTCCGCTCTTTCCTCGTCATTGCGAGGAGCCCTCACCCCTGCTTCGCCATCGTCTCCTTGACCGCCGCCACGAGCTGGCTGAGCGTGAACGGCTTCGGCAGGAAGTCGAACTGCTGGCCTTCTGGCAGGCTCTTTTCGAAGGCGTCCTCGGCATAGCCGGACACGAAGATGAACTTGATGTCAGGATTCTGCTCCCGCATCGCCTTCAAAAGCGTCGGGCCGTCCATCTCAGGCATGACGACGTCTGAGACGACGAGATCGATCGCGCCGCTCTGCTCCTCCAGCACTTCCATGGCCTCGACGCCGTTCTCGGCCTCGACCACAGTGTAGCCGCGCGAGCGCAGGCCGCGTGCGTTCAGCGCGCGCAGACCCTCTTCGTCCTCGACCAGCAGGATGGTGCCCTGCCCCGTGAGATCGGTGCGCGGCTTGGCCTCGGCCGCCGCGGCGTCCTTCCCGGCGCCGCTGGTCGCGCTCACCACAGCCGCCGGCTGCTCGACCTGCGCTTCGGGCTCGGCATGGTGACGCGGCAGGAAGATGTGGAACGAGGTGCCCTGGCCCGGCTCGGAATCGACGTAGATGAAGCCGCCGGTCTGCTTGACGATGCCGTAGACCGTGGAAAGGCCAAGACCCGTACCTTTGCCGACTTCCTTGGTCGAGAAGAACGGCTCGAAAATCTTGTCGCGGATGTCGGCGGGAATGCCGGTGCCGGTATCGGCGACCTCGATCCGGACATAATCCGCGGCCGGCATGCCCTTGTAGGCGAGCTTGGCCGCTTCTTCCGCGGTGACGTTGGCGGTGCGGATGATCAGCTTGCCACCGTCGGGCATGGCATCGCGCGCGTTCACCGCGAGATTGACGATCACCTGCTCGAACTGGGAGACGTCGACCTTGACCGGCCAGAGATCGCGGCCGTGGATGGTCTCGTGCTTGACCTTCTCGCCGATCAGGCGGCGCAGCAGCATGGCGAGATCGGACAGCGCGTCGCCGAGATCGAGCACCTGCGGCCGCAGCGTCTGCCGCCGCGAGAACGCCAGCAGCTGCCGCACCAGGGTCGCGGCCCGCGTCGCGTTCTGCTTGATCTGCATGATGTCCTGGAACGACGGGTCGGTCGGCTTGTGCGCGTTCAGCAGGAAGTCGTTCGCCATCATGATGGCGGAGAGCACGTTGTTGAAGTCGTGGGCGATGCCGCCGGCGAGCTGGCCGACCGTCTCCATCTTCTGCGACTGATTGATCTGGTTCTCCAGCGCGCGCCGCTCGGTGGTCTCGAGCATGTGCACGATGGCGGCTTCCGCCTCGTTCTCGGCGGCATCGACCGGCGTGACGAAGAACTGGCCCCAGCGCTCCTTGGTCCCTTCCAGCGCCACCTCGACCGGGGCGATGTCGGCCTGGCCGTCGGCGGCCTGGTTGATGGCCGCGATCAGGAGGTGCCGGTCGCGCGCATTGACCGCGCGGAAGATCGACTTGGAGGCGCTGTCGAGCCCGAGCGCCTGGCCGAGCTTTGCGTAGCGCGCATTGGCGCGCACCACGTTGCCGCCGCGATCGACGGTCGCGATCGCCATCGGCGTATGGTCGAAGAAGCGCATGAAGCGCACTTCGGCCGCGCGGTCGGGATCGCTGCGCTCGTCGCGGGCGCGGCTGATCACCAGCGTGCGCGACGGCCCCGGCGCGCCGTCGGCGCCGAAGGCGAGCTTGTGATAGAGCCGCACCGGCATGGTCTTGCCGGTGCGCATCCGCAGGTCGATGTCGAAGACCTCGGTCTTCACCTCGCCCGGCACCGCCACGATCGCGGTGAGCAGCGAGGCGCCGTCGCCGGAAACGATGTCGGTCAGCTTGAGGCCGCCCGAGCCGATCTCGGCCAGGTCGTAGTCGAGCCAGTTCGCCAGCGTCGCGTTGACATAAGCGAGCTCGCCGGCCGGATTGACCGAGAAGAAGCCGCACGGCGCGTGATCGAGATATTCGATGGCGTGCTGGAGCTCCTGGAACACGTCCTCCTGGCGCTCGCGGTCGCGGGTGATGTCGGCGATCGACCACACCGCGTATTTCGCCTCGCGCTTGCCGGTGCCGAGCGGGCGCACCCGCATGCGCAGCCAACGGCCCTGGCTGCCGTCCTGGCCGGAGATGCGGACCTCTTCCTGCTGCCGCTTGCCTTCGCGCGCGGCCTTGAGCAGGCGGAACACGGCTTCGGAGACGTCGGGGTTGCCGATGAAGACACGCTCGACCGGGCGCACGTCCTGCGGACCGGTCGCGCAGGTCAGCGTCAGATAGGCGGCGTTGGAATAGACCACGTGGCCGCGCGGATCGGTCACGGCGAGGCCGTCGAACCCATGATCGGCGATGCGGCCTACGACCGGATCATCGAGACTGCGGTCGGCGAAGCGGATGATCCCGGCGGCGAAGGCGAACAGGTTGAACAGGCCGACCATGGCCAGCACGGCGAGGATGCCGAGGATATAGGGCTGCGCCTGCGCCCGCCCGAGCGTCATCAGCCCGACGGCGACGGCGACGAGGCCGGCGGCCACCAGCAGCACCAGCGCAATGCTGCCCGAGCGCGGCGACGGCTCGTGCGTCGCAACGGGCTCGCGGGTGAGGTCGTGGTCGGTCTCGGCGGTCATTCTCGAGCTGGCGCAGCCTGTCGGCAGAGAATCAACGCGCTACGGGGCGCGTGGGGTCCTCCCTGCCTGAATCGGACCCGCAGGCGCAAGGGCAGCGGGGGCGAAAGGTACGCTGATTCCCAGATTACGGCCATTTCCGGTACTTTTCGGGTGTTTTATCCTCGCCCGGCGCCGAATCCGCGCTTCAGCCGCATGACGTAGCCGATGACTTCGGCGACCGCATGGTAGTGCTCGGTCGGGATTTCCTGGTCGATCTCGACGGTGGCGTAGAGCGCGCGGGCGAGCGGCACGTTCTCCACGATCGGGATGTCGTGCTCGCGTGCGATCTCCCGGATCTTGAAGGCGAGATTGTCGACGCCCTTGGCAACGCAGATCGGAGCCGTCATGCCGCGCTCGTAGGACAGCGCCACCGAATAGTGGGTCGGGTTGGTGATGATCACCGAGGCCTTGGGAACCGCCGCCATCATGCGCTTCTTGGCGCGCTGCTGCCGCAACTGCCTGATCTTGCCCTTGATGTGCGGATCGCCTTCGGACTGCTTGAACTCTTCCTTGATCTCTTGAAGCGACATCTTCTGCCGCTGGAACCAGCTGCGGTATTGGAAGAAGTAATCGGCGATGGCGACGATCGCGAGCGCCGCGACCACCGCACCGAGCAGATGGATCGTCATGCTGGTGCTGGCGCCGAGCATGGCAGCCGGATCGAGCCTGACCATCGCCTCCATGCGATGCCGCTCCGGCCAGAGGATCATGGTCATGACCACGCCGAGCAGCACCAGCTTGCCGATGCCCTTGAGAAAATTGGCCGCCGCCTGCTTGCCGAAGATGCGCTTGAAGCCGGCGCCGGGCGATATCTTGCTGAACTTCGGCGTCAGGGATTCGGTCGACCAGACCAGGCGGTGCTGCAGCATGTTGCCGGCAATCGCCGCCAGCATCAGCATCAACAGGGGCACGCCGATCGCGGCAAGCAGGGCGAATTCGATCTGCTGCATCAGCGCGAGCAGAGCCTTGCCGTCGGTCTTGATCATCCAGGAATTGGCGAGCAGGTTGCGCATCGGCGTCAGCAGCCCACTGCCCACCGACCCCGAGAAGGTCGAGACCACGAGCGTGCCGCCCGCCATCATGAACCAGGTGTTGATCTCCTGGCTCTTGGCGACGTCGCCGCGTTCGAGCGCGTCGTCCAGACGCTTTTGCGTCGGGTCTTCTGTTTGACTCTCTGGGTCCTTGTCTTCTGACATCGATCTACCGTGACCTCAGCGGCATCAACTGGTGCATGACACCGATGAAGTAATCCAGATACGTCCCCATCATCGCCGTGAGCACCACCGCGAGCACCAGGAAGCCCGCGAAGATCGAGAGCGGCACGCCGACGAAATAGACCTGCATCTGCGGCATCAGCCGCGCCAGCACGCCAAGGCCGATGTTGAAGACCAGGCCGAACACCAGAAACGGCCCCGAGAGCTGCAGGCCCAGGCGGAACGCGGCGGCAAAGGCGCGCGTTGCGAGCGAGGCCACATCGCCGCTTGATATGGTCTCGCCCGGCGAGAAGATCGTGTAGCTGTCGTTCAGCGCCGCGATCACCAGATGATGGCTGTCGGTGGCGAACAGCAGCGTTACCCCGAGGATGGTCAGGAAGTTGCCGACCAGCACGCCCTGCTGGCCCTGCGTCGGGTCGACCGAGGTGACGAAACCGAGTCCCATCTGCTGCGCGATAACGGACCCCGCAACCTGGAGCGCCGAGAGCGTCACGCGCGCGGTCGCGCCCAGCACGATTCCGATCGCGATCTCATGCAGCATCAGGACCAGGAGCGGCGCGAGCGAGCCCATGTCGACCTGGTAGGCGTTGCGATGCAGCGGCAGGATGATCAGCGTGAGCAGCAGCGCGATCGACAGCTTGATCCGCGTTGGAATATTGGTCTCGCCCAGCCCCGGCAACAGCATCACCATCGCGCCGACCCGGGCGAAGGCGAGCATGAAGGAAGCGGCGAGCGCCGGCAGCAGCGAGACGTCGATGCGCATAATTGACGCATCTTGCCTCAGCCGCCGATGATTCGCGACGAGATCCGCAGCATGTGGGCGTGGAGCGCGTCGGCCATGAACGGCAGCGCCAGCAGCATCGTGGCAAAGATGGCCAGGATCTTCGGCACGTAGATCAGCGTCTGCTCCTGGATCTGCGTCAGCGCCTGGAACAGCGATACGATGACGCCGACCACCAGACCGACCACCATCAGGGGGGAGGACACGATCACGATCGTCCAGATCGCATCGCGCGCAACGTCGAGGGTCTCGGGTCCGGTCATTTTCGATTTCTCACTGTGAATTGTTTTTCGTCATTCCGGGGCTCGCGTAGCGAGAGCCCGGAATCCATACTCCCGATCGT
>NZ_PTFE01000180.1:0-7857 GCF_002936975.1 Bradyrhizobium sp. AC87j1 | reverse complement strand
GCACGCGTGGAATCCGCCGAGAAGGAGTACACGAGGTTCACGTCCCGGTGGCGGGCAAAGCCGCGACCCCGACGAAGCAAGGCTTCTGCGACATAGGGCTTGTCTACAACATCCGTGTCGGTCGGCTTGCCCGGCCGAGAGAAGTCCAGCGTGACGCCGCGCTGGTAGGCCCACAGGTCAAGATCGCGCGACACGAACTCGCTGCCTTGATCGGCGCGGAGTCGTCACCGGGAATCCCACGTCCTTGCAGGCCCGTTCCAGTATCGCCGCGACATCGGTGCCGCGAAGCTGAACCGTGGCGCCAGCATCGGTGAGAAGCGGGAGAAAATATCGACGATCGTGAGCACGCGCAATTTGTGTCCGGTCGCCAGTTGATTGTGGACGAAATCCATCGCCCAGGTCTCGTTCGATTGTGTCGCCGGCCTGCGATCATCGCGCAGCTTGGCCTTGACCCGGCGCTTGGGCGTTCTGTTGCGCAATTGCAGGCCCAGTTCGCGATAGACGTGGCGGATCGGCCACGCGATCAGCGTTCAGCTGGCGCTTCCGCTCCAGTCCTAAACCACTAAGCTTACCAACCAATCCCCTAGCGAGCAGCAGACCGCAATTCCAAGGTACGGCAATGCAATTGTCATCGTCCCTCACCGACGAAATCCCGACGCTCAAATCGAGCGCGACATTCGCATATTCGCGGCCAGGTGACTATCTCGTTCTCATGCTGCCCGCGTTAGAGTTCTGCCTGCCCACCTCCGCCAAGGCCGTACGTACGGCACCGACTGGTTCCACGAGATCAAGTATGACGTCTATCGCCTGCGCCTCGAGCTCAATGGCCGCACCGTGCGCCTGATCACCAGGAACGGGCACAACTGGACCGACCGCTTCCCTCGGATCGTACAGGCCGAGCTGCGCAACCGCGAGCAGGGATTCGTCATTGATGGCCGTGGTGCTCGGCGTTGACGGCGTCTCCGACTTCAACGCCCTCCACTCGCTCCCGCACGACGAGGAGGTGCAGCTCTATGCCTTCGATCTGCTCGCGTTTGGCCGCAGGATCTGCGGCAGCTGCCCCTGGAGATGCGCAAGACCAACCTCGCCCGGCTGCTTCGCCGCCGGCCCGACGGCATGTTCATCGCACCCTTCGAGAGCGGCGCCATCGAGCCCGGCCTCTTTTGCGCAGCCTGCGACCTCCGCCTGGAGGGCATCATCTCCAAGCACGGCGATCGCCGCTACATCGCAGGCCGCACGCGCGAATGGCTCAAGATCAAGAACCGCACCCATCCGGCCATGAGCCGGGACCTTTAGCACTACTTTGGCAGAATGTGTTTGCGCCGCTGTTTTTCAAGGATTTGTTTTCGGCCATACGGGCAGCGTTGAGGCGGCGGCCGAAGAATGAGGTCGACGATGGCGTGACATTCGGCGGGCAAGGTTGGCTGAGGCGGAGGCCCTTTAAAAGTTTTTCTTCCGCCCCGCGTGTGCGGGGCGACAATGTTGCAGGAAGGCGTAGGCAATCATGGTCATCAGGGCGTGGCGATGAAGACCCCGCCATGATCGCCCTTTGAAGTGATCAAGTCCAAGCTCATCCTTCAACGCTGATGCCCTGCTCACAAATCCATCGCGCATTTATGGTGGCGGCCAGTGTGCGCAGATTCGTCGCCGCTCGGAGGTTGGCGTGATAGTCTTTCTTCTCCCCTGAGGCACGTTGCTTACCAATGAGCCAAGCTTGGTCGCCCTGGAGATGCTGCTGACCTTTAACCCATATCCGCTGCGGAGGGCCGTCGGCGGTGCGGACACGGACAGCAGCAAATCGGGCTTTCAGACGACCCTTCGTTCCGCTGCGCCAACTCACGGATTTCCATTTGGCTCTGGCCAGCAATTTGTTCTACCGCAATCGATAAGATATCTGGTACCTGGTGCTTTCGCTTCCCGCGGACTTTGGTAATCGGCAAAATGAGCTGTATATCAACCGGATACATCTTAAGATGCCGAGCGATGCCGACGGCCCAGGCCAGGCCGCGTTCTGTTATCCCTTGTCGAAACGTGCGCTAAGCCCGTATCCTGCATCCGCCAGCACGCATCCAAAGCGCACGTTGGCTGCCATCGCTCGGTCAACCTCGGCCAAAGCAATTTCCGGCTTGATCGTGCCGTTCGGTGTTTGATCGGCACGCGAGCACGCTTCAAACGAGATACATTGCCTTTCCAACTCTCAGGCAGGACGCTGTGCGACCATTACCGGCACTTCGCCGCGCGCGAGTGTCAGCGACACTGGCGTTTGACAATTTGCCGTTTTGCCAAGAGAGGACGCATATTGAGGCGCGACACCAACCGAGCGTTCGCCCTTCTTCGGCATTGCCGTGTCGTCAATAACGAGCACGGCATCCTTGCCGCCGACAAGTCGGTCGGCCTGATTTAACTGTTCAGATTCCAACGGAGTCGCATCCCAGACACCATTGGAAATGAAATGGTGCAGCTGATCGTAGTTGCCCGCGGCAAGGCGCTTCGCCATCGGCTGAACGCTTTCGCGGTCGCCGGGACCGATCAATCCCGCAACGTGAAATGGACACATCTGCCGCCGGTTCTTATGACCCAACCGATCCAGCAACAGCTTTAGCCAGCGCTCGAGTTCGTCTTCCCACTCCGCCAGGTCAGCCCTCCGAGAGCCGACCACCCATGAATCATCTAAAAATTGATTCGAGAATCTTGAGGGTTCTGTGAGGTCGCGGGGCAGGCTTAAAGCCGCGCGCGCTATCGTAGCGTGCGACGCTCATCCGCGAAAACGGCGTGCGCGAACCGGTCAGCATGTTCGAGAGAAAGATCACCGACGGCCGCAACCGCTATCGCGCCGCCCTCGAGACCGGCACCGATTGTCCGACGCGCTATTACGGTGACGATCCGCTGGGATATGTCATCAGCCTGAACTTGAGGCGTCGACACCTCGCCGAGAGCCAGCGCGCAATGTGTGCGGCGCGGGCAGCCGAACAGTTCAGGCAGCGACAGGGGGCGGCCGCGCAGACCAAGGCGGCGTGGCACGGTGGGACCGTGAGGAGCAAATCGGGCGCCTCCACGCGGATACGACCCTGTCATCTGATGATCGTGCCGAAATGGTCGCGCAGCTTCGGGCAGGCGCAACCATCACCGCTTTCCAATTCCGATCGTCGCCACCTGGCGATAGCTTCTTCGTCAGCTTACCGACAGGTAAGTGCTCCAGAGGTTACAACGTATCGTACGTGGACTGAGTCTACTCAGTCCTGGCAAGGGAGTATGGAATGGATCCTTTTGAGGCAGGGCAGATCCAGCGCTGGAATGGGATCTCTTCGAACGAACAAGAGGGGCAGGAAAACGACGCCGGGCGCAGTGGGACGGAGTGCTGACAGGCTATGACGCGGCAGATTCAGCTCATGCGGAGGACGACCAAGACCAGACGGTTGAAAATTGGGCTGCCGAAGGGGAGGTGGGCCCGCTCGAAGATCGAGAAGAAGCCCTAACGCGATTAAATCTCTCCGAGAGAGATCAACATCTCGATCTCGGATCGTTGTCCCTGACCAGTCTGCCCAGATTTTCGACTGACCTCAGGCAAATCGACGTTTCCTTCAACCGGCTAACCAGACTGCCCGATAGCTTGCCCGCCACCCTTGGGGCGCTCAACGTCAGTCACGACCAACTGACCAACTCGCCCGCCCTTCCGGCCGTGCTCGCTTATCTCAACGCGAGTGATAACCGACTAGCGGGCCTGCCTGACGCCCTTCCTTCTGCGCTTCAGTTTCTCGACGTCAGCTACAATGAGTGCCGAAGCTGCCGGAGGTCCTCCCTGATTCGCTCCAGCATCTCGAGGTCAGCGACAATCAATTGACGAGTCTGCCGGAGGACTTCCCCGCTATGCTCCATACTCTCGCCGTTAGTGGCAACCAGCTAAGCAGCCTACCCGAGAACCTACTGACGCAGTATGCGCGGGTGCCGAGTTTGATCTGCCTGGAAATTCGCTGCCGGAGCAGGTGCTGACGAACCTGCATACTGGCTCGATTTTGTAACCACCGCGTTGTACCACCGATTCGGCCCGCAACGTGCGGCCAGCATCAGATCAGCGAGGCAGCCATGGTAAAACCGTTCCCGTCGAAGACCCATATTGGCAACCATATGCTGCATCCGGAAACCCTGATGCTAACCTATGGCTACGATCCGCAACTGTCGGAAGGCGCCATCAAGCCTCCGGTGTTCCTGACCTCCACTTTCGTGTTCAAGACCGCCGAAGACGGGCAGGACTTCTTCGACTATGTCGCGGGCAGGCGCGAGCCGCCGGAAGGCATGGGCGCGGGCCTGGTCTATTCGCGCTTCAACCACCCCAACAGCGAAATCGTCGAGGACAGGTTCGCGGTCTACGAGCGCACCGAGAGCTGCGCGCTGTTCTCCTCGGGCATGGCGGCGATCTCGACCACGATCCTCGCCTTCGTCCGCCCCGGCGACGTGATCCTGCATTCCCAGCCGCTGTATGGCGGCACGGAAACGTTGCTGACGAACACACTGGCGCGCCTGTCGATCGGTGCGGTCGGCTTTGCCGACGGCATCGATGAAGCCTCCGTCAGGCAGGCCTCGGAGCAGGCGATGGGTAGGGGGCGGGTTTCGATGATCCTGATCGAGACTCCGGCCAATCCGACCAACGGCCTCGTCGACATCGCGATGATCCGCCGCATCGCCGATTCCGTCGGCAAAGCCCAGGGACACACGCCGATCATCGCCTGCGACAACACGCTGCTCGGCCCGGTGTTTCAGCGGCCGATCGAGCACGGCGCCGACCTGTCGCTGTATTCGCTGACCAAGTATGTCGGCGGCCATTCCGACCTGATCGCGGGCGCCGCGCTCGGATCGAAGGCGATCATGAAGGGCATCAAGGCGCTGCGCGGCGCCATCGGCACCCAGCTCGATCCGCATTCATGCTGGATGATCAACCGCTCGCTGGAGACGCTGAGCCTGCGCATGGAAAAGGCCGATGCGAATGCGCGCCTGGTGGCGAGCTATCTGCGCGACCATCCCAAGGTCGCGAGGGTGCACTATCTCGGTCATCACAAGCAGGCCTCGCCCTCGGGCCGTGTGTTCGCGCAGCAATGCCTGGGCGCGGGATCGACCTTCTCGTTCGACATCGTCGGCGGCAAGGACGCGGCGGTGGAATTCCTCAACGCGCTGCAGATCCTCAAGCTGGCGGTGAGCCTTGGCGGCACAGAATCGCTCGCGAGCCTGCCCGCGACCATGACCCATTCCGGCGTTCCCGCCGACATCCGCCAAAAGATCGGCGTGCTCGATTCTACCATCCGGCTGTCGATCGGTATCGAGAACCCGTCGGATCTGATCGCGGACCTCGCGCAGGCGCTGAACGCGGCTTGAGCGAGGGAATCAAAGCGGATTGGGCGCGCGGCACGCTGACATGATCGCCACGGCGGCCTCATTGCTCTGCGCGCCGGAGAGCTGCCGCACGAGGCAGACGTAATAGCCCTTGCTGATGCGCTCAGCAGGGAATCGCCGGCAGGCCGTCGATCTCACTCGATTTCGAGCCATTCGGAGACGGCGCAAACCGTGGGCCAACGAACGAAACCAACTCGCAATCGTCGCCTGATTCCGTGCCCGACGCGATCACCGTGCTCGTGCTTTGCATCCAGTTGGAGCCTCGGCTTAGTTAGCAGACTGGCTGGCCTCTAAACGTGCGGGCCGGTGAGACACTTCGAGAGCGACAAAGGGCCCTTGAATGAGTTGCTGTTCTCGACGGCAAGCGGCCCACGCGGGCCGCTTTTCCGTTTTACGGATTGCCGCGCGGTCTCGTCAGCTTTCAGTAAGCCAGCGCAGCTACAGGGCGCTTGGGGTTAACGGGATGTGGCAGGGACAGCGCTTCCCCCAGGGCAAGCGCGGGGACTTTCAAGCGCCGAGTCACGTTGCCGCTAACTTCAGAGGGTAGTGCGGGCGTGGCGGGGAGAGCGCCTGACGCCGCGCAGCCGAACCGCGCCGAGTTGCGCCCGCACTACCGGCGATCTAGGATCGATAAGCATCACGGACACTCAGGGAGGGCAACGAGATTGTCCGGTTGAATTCCGTCCACTGTTGTCTTGATGTACTTGTGTCGGCCGTCGGTGGCGACGATGACTTCGACGGTGACGCCTGATTCTTCGACGTAGTACTCCCACTCGCGGCTTTCGATGTCTCGGATAGTCTTCTTAACAGATAGCTTCCATCGCGTTCCGTCTGAATTTACCCCGCCGACATTTTTGATTCTCTCGTGAGCGTTTCGCCTGTCAGTCTTGTTTATGCAACGAATGCGCACGCGTTTGGGCATGCGGGTGTCTCCCATCTCTGCAAGCTGTCGGACCAGCTTAGAGACTGGTCGAGGAGGACGGACCGGCCGATTCTGGTAGGTGCCCCGGTTACCTGTCTGCGCCATTATCTGGTGACGCTTGGAGAATGTGACCCTCTCAGGAGCAAAGGTAGCCAGCCTGGGGCTGCGCTGGCTATCCATGAACGTCTTTGGCTCGATACCGATTGCGCATTGCGAACCGGCCGAACGCTGGCCTGCAGGCCGCGGCGATCAGGCGGTACGACAGCGAGGGGATTGACCTGCCCTCGGTCGCCGGGACTGACGTTATCACACCCCGAATCACGCAAGGACTCGGGAGCAATTCATTAGGTTGAGTGATGTCGCAAATAGCACTCGAACCTTTGACCCGTCACTACGAATGACTGCTTTTAGAATCAGACGGTGCTTCCGTCGCCGCGGTAGCTATTTGGTAGCTAACGGCCATTTTCTTCGAGCAAGACTACAATAAGCTATTGATTTCGCCTGTACAATTGGTTTGGCTCGGACCGACCTCCTGTTCTACATATTCCGGGTATCCTTGGAGAATGCTGAGTGAGTCTCCGACGCACCGCCCACCAAGGCGCATCATCGAGGCCGTCATGTTTGACCCGCCGATCGGCCCGGCGTCGGCGCGCGAACTCCTGTCCTTGTCCGAAGATACATGGGCACCCTTCGGATCGGCTAACGGACGGCGCCCGTGGCCGCCAGGAGGACGGGTTAACAGCTAGGTGCCTGCGTTGCGAAAGTCGTGTCTTTATCCAGACAAGAAAGCAGGGCGAGCGCCGGCTTCCCTATTTTGTGCACTACAGAGGCGGGGATCCTAGCTGCCCATGGCACCACGGCAGCTCACTTAGATCGACGAGGCCCGAGCAGCCCAGTACCAGGGCCACCAGGAATCCCACACCCATCGGTTGCTTTGCGAACAGATTGACGAGCTCGCCAAGGCCGACGTGCGTTATGTCCGCAGTACAGTCGCGCAGTACCTACCGGCAACAGAGAATAACTTTGGCAGGTACAGCTCTCGAATACCTTCCAAACGGAAATCTCCGCCCGATGCCAGCATTATGAGCGTGAAGGGGGCAACCTGATCTGGGTGCTCTATGGGGTCGATCCGACGACCGATGTTATCCCGCAAAGTTTTCGCGACCTATCCTTCGGCCGCGGCCTCAGCAGTGCCCATATTGCCGAAGGAAATCCTTGAAAACAGCGGCGAAACACAATCTGCCAAGGTAGTGCTAGGGTCTGTACTCAATAAAGGATTCCATCTGGAACTAGACTGTGATTGAAGCTTTTCAACGGGGGGCGCTTGAATGGTAAAGTAGCTCTAAGGAGAGCGCAGTTCGACATAGGCCTCTCGATCGCGCATGCCATCGTCGAAGCGCATGGCGGCCGCATCGGGGCCGAAAACGTACCGTCAGGGGGGGCCGTCTTTCACGTCAGCCTGCCGCTGGCAGCGCCGCGATAGCTCCTATCGCAGGCGCCAGCGACGCTGGCCAGCCGTCACGCGAACGCCTTTTCCAGCGTCGCGAAGA
>NZ_PTFE01000179.1:0-7878 GCF_002936975.1 Bradyrhizobium sp. AC87j1 | reverse complement strand
CAGCTGACCTGCGGCCGCCGCTTCCGCGTCCTCACCGTGGTCGATGACTGCACCCGCGAGTGCCTGGCGCTGGTGGCCGATACCTCGCTCTCCGGCATCCGCGTAGCCCGGCAACTTGACCGGCTGATGATCGAGCGCGGCAAGCCGAAAATGGTGGTCAGCGACAACGGCAGCGAGCTGACCAGCAACGCCATCCTGACATGGGCGGATCAGAGCCGCGTCGCTTGGCACTACATTGCGCCGGGCAAGCCCATGCAGAATGGCTTCATCGAAAGCTTACGTCGCTGGCTCAGACCCGCGTCGCGCTCGGATGCTGGCGCGCCGATTACAATCCTGCATCACAACACCCATCTGTCTATGTGGTTGAAGCAAAGAGATTTTGCTGATCGGGATGCGATCCCGTGGGGTATTTTGGATTTTGGCGCGCGCGTTCTGTGATTGTTTGTGCGGCTGATGCCGAGAGATCGGCACGGGCAAAGATCCAAGGGCCTTCGGACAAGGGATGGATGGCGGCGATCTCGCCGGCCTCCGCCGCCAGTCTGAGGGTTTTGGGCGCGATCTTGAGAAGCCGCGCGGCTTTGCTGAGATTGAGCCACGGCTCGATCCCGTCATCAGCAGGTTTGAACACTGGAATGCGGTGATGCGAGCGCAACGATGTGACGCGCTCACGCGTCCAGCGGTTGCCGTGACCAGTGACAAGGCCATTCCTATTGAGTGTGCCGGCGATGAGATCGTCATTGGCGATCAGCACCAACTGGCGAACAGCCGTGATCACATCGGCTGAGGCGCTATTGCGTTGGCCGCGCCGACGCTTGGGCAAGCGGATCTGGCTGTGTACGCCGCCGATCCAGTGGACAATCAACACGATCTCGCCTGCCTCCTGATCGATGTCGGCGACCACCTCCTGGATGAGGGTGCGCACAATGCGCTTCTTCAGGCGCGCGTCTGTCGTTGGGGCGGCCCAGACGGTCTTGAGGTCCGTCGCGAGTGCGGCAAGCGCTGTCGGGGCGATGGCTGGCATCGGCATGGCTGCGCCATGCGTCGCGATCTTGCTTTCGACCTCTGCCACACGCGCGAGCGCCTTGTTCCAGCGAGCCTCCAGTTCGCCAGCAACCAGCCTGTTGGCGGGATCAGCAGCGTCGTACTGACGGAAGGCGCGATCGGCCGCATAGTGCGCCGCTTCAAGATCGCGCAGAAGTGCCTCGCGTACCTGATCGCGCCGTTGACCGGCTTGCCTCTCGGCGGCGACCGCGGCAGTGATAGCGCCGGGCCCCACCACGCCGAGAAGCGCTTCCTCGATGGAATCGTCGACGCGCAGGCCGCCGAAGGCGATGCAGCGCGGCTCGCCATTGTCCATCCAGGCACGGCTGCAGCTATAACGCGGGATGCCATGCTTTGCGCCGGTATATCGAAGCGTCAGCTTGCGCCCGCAGCGCCGGCACCGGATCATGCCGGCCAGCAGCGCATTGCCATGTTTGGCGGCGCCATGATGACGGCTGGTGGGAATGTTGTTGCTGACCATCGTCCTGATCGCCTCGGCCTTCTCCCAACTGACGTAGCCCTCATGGGCATTTGGCATCAGCGCCAGCCAGTCACTGCGTGCTTTGCGACGAATCTTCACGCTGGCACCGTTGGCTCCATAGCCTACCGCAACCGCAGTCCTACCATAGGCATAGGCGCCGCCGTAGATGGGGTTCTCAATCATCCGGTGGATGGCGGCGTAGTTCGGCCGCCGCCAGGCCACATCGCCATTGTTCTGCTTCACCGGAAGTTCGAGATTATGCTCGTGGAACCAGAGCAAGGCTTGACGAGCGCTGCCCAGTTCCTGAACCTTGTCGAAGACCAGGGTAATGGCGTCTTGCACGCGGCGGTCTGGATCCTTCTCGTAGCGATCGCCGGCCTTCACAAAGCCTACCGGTGCCGCGACGACCAGTTCGCCGCGGCGCGCCTTCTCGTAACGCGCCGAGAGCGAACGCTGGCGCAACAGGTCAAGCTCGTACTCGTTCAGGCTGCCTTTCAACCCGAGCAGCAGGCGGTCGTTGCCGTGGCGCGGCGCATAGACGGTCTCCTGATCGACCAGCACCGTGTCGACCACGCGCACATCTCGATCAGTTGCTGCCAGTCGCGACTGTTGCGGGCAAAGCGGGAGACCTCACGCGCGCAGACGGCGCCAACCTTGCCGAGGCACACCTCCGCGACCATCCGCTCGAATCCAGCACGCTGAACGGAGCCAGCCGCCGAGCGGCCGAGATCGTCGTCGATCACCTCGATCTGCGACCAGCCAAGCGCCGTCAGCCGATCCCGCATAGCATATTGCAGCGCGCTGCTCTCCCTGTTGTGCAGCACCTGATGGGCCGACGACTGCCGCACATAGAGCAGTGCTTTGCGCTCCAGATGATGGGGCCGAATCTTGTCAGAGATCATGACCGTCCTCCGTCGTTACGGCCGTCTTGCTCTTGTCCGCGTGTTCCAGGATCAGCTGCGCCAACAGGTTGGTCAGCGTGCCTTGCACCTCTGCCGGCAGCTCCGGCCAAGCCGGTGCTCCGATGACACCGCTGGACTGGCCGCTTGCGAACAGGTCCATTTGCGGCGCCTGGCGCCGCTGATCCTGCCTGTGCCGACTCCGCTGCGCTGGCGGCCGGCGCGCCATTGTCGTGGTCTTGCCTGACATGGGCCTCTCCCCGATTCGGATCGCGAGAGGTCATGATTGCGCCAGAAAGCAAGGCGTTCGATGATGCGGTGCCCGCCTTCAACACATCCGACAGAAGGCCCGCTAGCACCGACAGCGCTGATGAATCGACATAAGGCGTGGTGGTGACGACCGAATCATCCGCGCAAGCCACGCGATCGAACATCCAGGCAGGAATCTCAAGCCACCGAGTCGCGTCGGAGCCGCTCAGCGTGCAGCGGAAAACAACATCATCCGACTTGGCGATCGCCTGGTGGACAAACACCGGCTGACCAAACCACGGATGCCACCGATACAAGAGCTCGCGAAAACCGGTCCCGTGGGTCTTATCAAGCTGGGTTGTATAACTACACACGACCGCACTCACAGCTCGGATGGAAGACACCCTCCGAGTTCGCCTTCACCTGCCACCCGCGCCGGGATCTGGCGCTGCGCTATGCCGATGGCTCCGCGCCAGCTCCCGTCGCTACCACCGCCCAACTGGGCAAATCCAATGGCTTGAGCGAACTCAGAACTCGATAAAATCTGGGGGCAAGGTCACATCTCGTCCAGCAATGCGCCTGCAGTGCAGACAATCAACGCGCCGGGCTGATCATCCCCTTCGCCTATGTCAAGGACAAGCCGCAGTCGGTCAGCTCGACCACGACGTCGGTTGCAGAAATGACCCCTTTGCGATGAGTGATTGCCAGCACGGTCACATCTTCCGCTAGGCTGCGAATATGGTCCAAAATGTCCCGCTCGGTTCGTTCGTCAAGCGCGGAGCTGGCCTCGTCGAGAAGAAGGATCGCCGGCTCGCCATAGAGCGCGCGGGCAATAGCAATACGCTGGCGCTCCCCGCCTGAAAGCTTCAAACCGCGTTCTCCAACGGTTGTTTCAAATCCTTCCGGCAGAGCCTCGATAATGGGGAGAATCGCGGCTTTTTCCGATGCACCGCGAAGGCGCACCTCGTCGCGGGGCCGTCCTAGCAGAATGTTGTCGGCTAGCGACTCATTGAGCAACATCACGTCCTGCGGCACAACAGCAACTGCGGCATACCAATCCGTGTGATCGATGGTCGCTATATCGGTTCCATCGACCAGAATACGGCCGCAGTCTGGCTCAATCGATTTCAGGACGAGCTTGAATATTGTCGACTTCCCCGATCCGGTTTCGCCGACAAGGAAGGTAATGGCGCCGCGCCTAGCCATAAACGAGACATTCGTAACGCCACGACCGTTGTCGTAGGCATAACCAATGCCCTCGAAGGATAGCTGGCCAGCGGAGGGCGTGAAATTATGAGCATGAGATGTTCGCCGCTCTTCTGGTGCGACCCACAGTCTGGCGAGAGGAATGAGGTCGGCTCGCGACCGCGCCGCGTCAGAGATCGCGCGCGCGACCATCTCGAAGGGCATATTGAGTTGGAGTAGAAGCGTGTTGAATAGCACAATATCGCCGATCGTGACCGCGCCGGCCCGGTATTCAGGTATTAGAAGGAGAAGTGTGACGGCAAATTGTAGCGCGATGGCTAAGCCGAGCACGGCTATGTAGGCCAATCGTTGAAACACGTAGGTTCGCCAGTTATCGCGCACTTCCCGCGCCTTCATCGTAAAGCGCTGGCTCATCCAGGAATGACTGCCGAAATGGCGCAACGTGTCCATGGAGTTCATGACGTTGCCGACGAAACGCGCATTCTCCTGTCCGGCTTCGATGGCCCGGTCCAGAAACACGCGCGCCCGACGCGTGGAACTCCACCCCAATGTAATCGCGACAGCCCCATAAGCGACGACGATTGCAGCGATTTGGATATTGACGAGCACACCGAGAATAGCGAGCGTAAGCAGAAGCTGCGCTGCAGCCGGGATGAATATCATAATTCCAAGCTGGACCAACGTCGTCAACGCGCTGCACCCGCGCGCGGCCGCACTCTGTATCTCCACGGGATTGTGCTCAAGAAAAAAGGCTGAGGTTTTTCTCAGGATGCGATCGAAAAAGCGAGTTGCAGCGATGAAGCCCAGGTTCTCGGCTGTCATGAAGGAAAGATACTGCAGCATGCGCTGCAATGCGGAGGCTATGCCGAGCAGGACCGCATAGCCGGCGAATCCCCAGGCAAACGCCGACATGCCTTCCCCCCGCGGGAGGCGATCAATGAGACCCGAAAATACATAGGGGGCTGCGACGCTGCTCGCGCTGGAGATCAGCACCACTGTGGCAACGATGAGAAGCAAGCGCCGATCGGATCGCCAGTACGCATGCAGAACTTCGGAAACCGGCGACAATGTGCTGTCGTTGACCTGATCTGCGGCGGATCCAGGGAATGGGGCTTTGCTTGCACTGAGAGAGCCGACATGGCCTTGCGATCTGGATTCCATACGATCTCACGTAAAGATGCGGCTCTGCGGAATTTGCTGCCGTTTACCGTTACTAAGCTCCAACCCAATTCTGTCCAGCACCGTCATCCAACCCCGCAAATCTTGGTAGGTTGTCGCCCGGCTTCTCACATGAGAGACGCTATAGAGTGGCTCGACACGCTGCCGCGCCACACGACGAGAAGCCCGATCACGCTATCAATAGGAACACGACATGAAGAGCGCAACAGCAGACACGTCTAAGCGGCCATCGCGGCCCGATACAACTGACCTCCCCTTACCGGTGCTGCCACCTCCCACTACTTCGTATCCAAAGGGCCCCTTCCCTAGCGACAGCGCTAACGAAGGTTACCTTTAAGATCATTCTTCACTCTGTTACCGCCTCTCACACGAGAGGCGGTAACGTTTAAGTCGAGGAACAAATGCTCAAGGCCACTCTGAAAATAGCCGACCTGGAAAACTTCGATCCTGTTGTCAAAGGCTGTTCGATAGAGTTTGGTGAAAGCTGCATCTGGCCATTCCAACATAAGAGTCTTGAGAGCTCGTTAGTGAAGAGCACTGAGCAATGGTTCTTCGTTATACGTGAGCGTCAAGGAGCGGCGGACGGGGCTGGCGTTCATTCGGTCGTAATAGACCATGCGTCTACAGATCAGTTTCGTCAGCACTACCAGAAATGCATGCACTGGCCGCTCGATTTTATCGTGATCGAGACCGCTCGCCGGGGTCCCCGGTTGCGTGTACGAGCAGGCCATATTGGCAGCCTCCCAATTTACTTCCACGTGGAGGAGCGCACTCGCACGGTTACGCTCTCCTGGGATTTTGTCGAGTTTTTGGATAAATCGCGAGCGATTGATGCAGAGATTATAGCGCATCACCTGTCGATGAGAACGTTCTACTCTGCGCGACAGGCCTGCGTTGGCGTTAACCTGCTGACTGCTGGCTCCACCTTGTACGTCGACAGATCGGAAACGTCATTTGAGTACGGCGCGACAACTTCATCAGCCCCTGAGCTCTCCGGACGAGAGGAGAGCGATCATGTCCTTGAGTTTTCTGATACTCTTCAGGCGGTTGTTCGTTCGCGGCCGACGACCTTCTGCGCAAGCGCTGTGGAGCTGAGCGGAGGAATGGACTCCGCTTCCGTCGCAATTGCTGTTGGCGAGAGCGTAGCATCGCTAGCATGTGGCGGGATACTATTGGGCGACGGGAGTAGCCCCAAGCAGATTGACCGCCGAGCGAGCATTTTGAGCGCACTGAACTGCCGCGATCACAAAGTTGAAATGTGCGCCCACATGCCGGCGATTGATCTAGATCTTGACCTGAAAGGACGCCTGCCACTCAATTCAGAGTATTACCTTGAGGCGTTCGGGTCACTCTGGGATCGGTTTCGCGGTGATGGCTGCGAAATAATCTGGTCCGGCATAGGAGGAGACGAGCTTTGCGCTCGCTTCAGCAGCGACGAGGGGGAACCCAGATCTCCCTCTTCACCCCATCTGGATATCGCGCTTGGGGTTGCAGAAGACCTATTGACGAAACGCGGGCTCGACGCCGCTCGTTCATCCTTCCTTTTTAGCGCCCCCCTCAGCGCCACTCTATCCACAACTCTGCTCGCAAGTCTTTGTCATGCTCGCCCACTCGCGACGCGAGGTCTTTGGCCCGTCCGCCCATTCGGCGATCCGAGATTGATCAATTTTGGAGCGAAGCTTCCGTTTGCACTTCGCTCGGGCAAGGAACTCCTCCGTTCTTATTTGAGTGAGCGCTTGGGCTCTGACGTATTTCCACACGGATACGCAAAGGAGACTTTCGCGCTTGTACTGCCAAAGGCGATTGCGGCTCGTGCGGACATAATTTCATCACAGCTTGCTTCTTGCGCCTTGGCCGACTTCGGCTTGGTTTCGCAAGAGGCTGTCATGGCGCTCTTGTACAGGGTGATAACAACACAAGAATTTTGCGCAACAAGCACCTTGGCTCGCTTTTTATGGGCGGAACGTTTCGTTCGACAACTCTGTTGATTGCGTTATGACAAACGATCACGCGTCAGAACACCTGCTACAGTGGAGAAGGGTTGCAATTGGGCGTTCTCGCTAGTCGACCCGACGGAACGAGAAACTATGGAGTATCTTCAGCGGTGGGGCATTCTCGGGCAGAGCACGCGAGCTAGAAGCTACCGCTTACCCCGATCGCTTCATGTCGTTTTAGCCACGTTGCTCTTCACTTCCAACTTACCGGTTCGAGCACGCTCCTGCGCAACAACCTCCGGCTCAAAGCGTTGCCGGAGAAATCTGATATTGTTCAAAATGCGTTGACTCTTCCGTTTGCAGATCGCGAAGGATTTGTTGCGCCCACTCGACACGTTTTCCATGCAAACTGTACTCCCAGCTCGAAATTCATGAAGCTTTCTTGACGTAGCCCAGGAAAACGCCCTCAAGAAGGAGGGCGTGAACGTCCGAGTGGAACCGGGAACAGTGCTATCGGCAGACCGAAAACGATGATGATCGCCCAGACCGCTCGTAGCAGATCTACCGTAACTCCCAGATTCCAAATGAGCACCGCGGCGCCAATGAAGAGGGTCGCGAGAGAAAAAAGGAGAATACGAAATCTCCTTACTCAAGAGTTGTGCCAATGCAGGGAAGACCTGAGAAAGCATTGTATTCAACGGCTTCACTAAGTGTCGCGGTAGCACGTCGCCGAACATTGCTGTCGCGGACGCGACAAGGTGGCCCACAACTTATCCGAACGTATTGAAGACGACAGTATACAAGGAAATGTCGGGAGAAGAGATCCCTGCGGCAGCTCAGGCGACTGATATCGCGCATCGTCTCCTCGCGCTCTATAGATTGATTTCGC
>NZ_PTFE01000178.1:0-7889 GCF_002936975.1 Bradyrhizobium sp. AC87j1 | reverse complement strand
AATCTGATTTGATTTCTCACACGCGGTTGCTCGATCTCAGCCGCAAAAGCAAAAGAGCCGGCCCATTGGGCCGGCTCTCGTCGTCTCGAAACTTTCACTGTGCCTACTTCACCAGCGAGTACTTGCCGTTCTTCACCGTCAGCAGGATGCGCGAGCGCTCGTCGAGGCCGTAGCGGTCCTTTTCGGTGAAGTTGTAGACGCCCTGGCTTGCCGCCAGTTCCTTCTCCGTCAGCAAGGCCTGGCGGATCGCTTCGCGGAATTCCGGCGTACCAGGTTTTGCGGTCTTCAGCGCGGTCGGGATGATGCGCTTGAGGATCTCAAAGGCGTCGTAGGAATGGCCAGCGAACTGGCTGCGGCTGTTAGGGCCGTACTTTGCCTCATACGCGGCGTTGAGCGCGAGACCCGGCTTCTTGGTGGCGGCTTCGTCCGGCTGGTCCTCGGGGTCCATCACCGGACCCGACGCCATCAGCACGCCTTCGGCCGCTTTGCCGGCGATGCGGATGAAGTCCATGCTGGCTGCGCCATGGGTCTGGTAGATCAGGCCCTGATAGCCGCGTTCGCGCAGCTCGGTCTGCGGCAGCGCGGCTGCGGTGCCGGACGCGCCGACCAGGATCGCGTCGGGATTGGCGGCAACCAGCTTCAGCACCTGTCCGGTCACCGAGGTATCGGGACGGGCGAAGCGCTCCTCGTCGACGATGGTCATGCCCATCGGCACGGCCTGGGCTTTAAGGTCGTTGAACCAGAGGTCGCCATAGGAGTCGGAATAGCCGATATAGCCGAGCGTCTTCACGCCCTTGCTCTTCATGTGCTCGTAGAGCACCTTGCCCACGATCGGGATCGGCTGCGGCATCGCCACCGACCACTTCATGCGCTCGGGCGTGATCGGGAACGGCGCCAGGCCGAAATGCGGAATGCCGGCTTCGTTGGCGACGTTGGAGACCGCGATCGTCGGCGGCGTCAGCGCCGAGCCCATGATGATGTCGGCCTTGGATTCGGTCACGAAGCGGCGGGCGTTGGTGGTTGCGGTGGTGGGATCGCCGCCGTCGTCGAGCACGATCACCTTCAGCGGCACGCCGCCGATCTCCTTCGGCACGAATTCCAGCGCGTTGCGCTCGGGAATGCCGAGCGCGGCGCCGGGGCCGGTCGTGGTGGTGGTGATGCCGATGGTGATTTCGCTGGTCTGGGCCAGCGCGGGCAGCGCCGGCAGGGCAAGCGTCGCCGCGGTGATGGCGGCGGTCAGGTAAAAGCGTTTCATCTATTCCTCCCTTTACGTGTTTCTTTGAAAGCAGAAATCGGGGGGTAATTCAGCCCCCTCTTTTGGCGATGCGGCGATTAGCTCCGGCCTTAACTCCCCGTGAATTTGGCTACCATTTCCGCCGGGAACGGTGCCGATTTCAGCTTGTCGGGGTTAACGGGATCGCGACCGACCAGGACGCGGGTCTCAAAACCCTCGATCGCCAGCGCGTCACCCTTGTAGACGTTGTGCTTCACCTCGAAGCTCGATCGCTTGATGCTCTCGATCTTCGTTTCGATGGTGATCCAGTCGCCATAGGTCGAGGGGATGTAGAACTTGGATCGCGTGTCGACCATCGGGATGCCCACCAGGCCGTACTTGCGGACCAGATCCTGCTTGGAGAATCCGGCGACCTCGAACAGGGTCGAGGTCGAATCGTCGAACATCGCGAAATAGCGCGGGTAGTAGACGATGTTGGCGGGGTCGCAATCACCCCACTGGATCTGTACGTCGCGCCGGTTCACGAACATGTGTCGCGCGCCTTATTTCGGCGCCATGCGCAGCGAGCCGTCGAGGCGCACCACTTCGCCGTTCAGGTAGGAGTTCTCGACCATGTGCAGCGCGAGCGCGGCGAACTCGTCGGCATGGCCGAGCCGGCGCGGGAAGGGGATCGCGGCGGCGAGCGAGTCCTGGGCTTCCTGCGGCAGGTTCGCGAGCAGCGGGGTCAGGAACAGGCCGGGCGCGATGGTCAGCACGCGGACGCCGAACTGCGCCAGTTCACGCGCGATCGGAAGCGTCATGCCGACGATGCCGCCCTTGGAAGCCGAATAGGCTGATTGCCCGATCTGACCGTCATAAGCGGCAACGGAGGCCGTGTTGATGATGACACCGCGCTCGCCGGTCGCCTGCGGCTCCAGCTTGGACATCTCGGTCGCGGCCAGGCGCAGCATGTTGAAGGTGCCGATCAGATTGACCTTGATCACCTTGTCGAAATCGGCGAGCGCCATCGGGCCGTCGCGGCCGACGACGCGCTTGGCAACGCCGATGCCGGCGCAATTGACCAGCACGCGCGGCGCGCCAAGAGCCTTGGTCGCCTGCGCGATCGCAGCTTCAGCGGAAGCGGCATCGGAGACGTCGCAGGTCACGGCGACGCCCTTGATCTCGGCGGCGACGGTTTCCGCCAGCTTGGCATTGAGGTCGAACACTGCGACCTTGGCGCCCTGCGCCGCAAGTTTTCGCGCGGTGGCAGCGCCGAGTCCCGATGCGCCGCCGGTGACGATGGCTGCCTGATCTTTCAACAACATGGCGTTCTCCTGTAGCTTATGTCCGGGTTAGCCGACCGATATCACACGGTCCGACGGATTGGCAGCATAGAGCTCCTCGATCAATTCGGCGCGATGCTCGAGCACCGCGCGCTGGTTGATGGAGCCCTTGTCGGTGACCTCGCCCTTGTCGATCGAGAGCGGCGCGTCCATCAGGATCGCGCGCGTGATCCGGGTCGAGGAACCCGTGGCTTGGCTGAGGAAACGGGTCAGGCGCTCGCGAAACGCCTCGCGCACCAGCCGGTCGCGCGTTGCGACGACGAGATCGTCGGTCGGCAGCGTCGGGTTGATCAGCCGGCAGCCGTCGAGGTCGAGCACGACCAGCGCCGAGACCTCGTCACGATTGATGCCGGCAATGACGACGTCGCGCACCAGCGGGGCGCAGGCCGCAGTGAGGCGCGCGCGCAGCGGGCCGACGCTGACCCAGGTGCCGCTGGCGAGCTTGAAGTCTTCGCCGACGCGGCCGTCGAAATCGAAGCCTGCGTTGAGATCCTCGGGATCGGCGGGCTTGAGCGCATCACCCATCATGTAAAATCCTTCCTCGTCGAAGGATTTTACGCTGATGTCGGGCTGGCGCCAGTAGCCGGGCATGACGTTCGGCCCCTTGGCGCGCACTTCCAGCTTGCCGTTGTTCGGCACCAGCTTGGCGTCATTGCCCGAAACAGGCAGACCGACATGGCCGGAGCGGCTGGTGCGCGGATTGACCGACATGAAGAACGGCGCGGTCTCGGTCGCACCGAGCCCGGTCAGCATCGGAACCCGATAACCTTTTTCCTTCACCGCGAGCTCGTCGAGGCTGTTCCAGATGAATGGCGACAGCGCGGCGCCGGAGAAGAACATCGCGTGCAGCCGGTCGAAGAACTTTGCGCGCAGGCCCTGGTCGTCGCGCAAATAGGGCAGCAGTGATTCATAGCCCTTGGGCACGTTGAAATAGACCGTCGGCGAGATCTCCTGGAGATTGCGCACGGTCTCCTCGATGCCGCCGGGCATCGGCTTGCCGGCGTCCAGATACATCGAGCCGCCATTGTAGAGCGTCAGCCCGATATTGTGGTTGCCGCCGAAAGTGTGATTCCAGGGCAGCCAGTCGATGATGACGGGCGGTTCGTCCTTGAGGAAGGCGAGCGTCTCGCGCAACATCACCTGGTTGGCGCAGATCATGCGCTGGGTGTTGATGACGGCCTTGGGGTTGCCGGTCGAGCCCGACGTCAGCAGGAATTTCGCGATCGTGTCGGGGCCGATCTTGCCGTGGACATCGTCGAGATCGCCGCGGATCGGCGTCGCCATGAGGTCGGCGAGCGTGGTGACGTCGCGGCCCGGCACCTGGCCGTAGGACGCGGCGATCTCGGTGCCGAGCGAGACGTTGGCAGCAAGCGCATCGGCGAACTTGTCGGCATCCTCGGCGAAGACGAGGCCGGGCGTCAGCAGCTTCATCAGGTAAGAAAGCTTGCCGTAATCCTTCGACACCAGCGAGTAGGCCGGCGACACCGGGCAAAACGGAATGCCGGCATAGAACGCGCCGAACGCCAGCAATGCGTGATCGATCGAATTGCCGGAGAGGATGACGACCGGCCGCTCCGCCGACAGGCCGCGCGCGATCAGGCCCGACGCAATGTGGCGGCTCGCGACGAGCAGCTCGGCGTAAGTGATCTTGCGCCAGCCGCGGCCGCCTTCGCGCTCGGCCATGAAGACACGGTCCGGCGTGGTGCTGGCCCAGTGATGCAGGCGGTCGGTGAGGCGAACCGGATAGTCGCCGAGCGGCTGTTTCGGCCTGAGGTAGATCGTGCCGTCGTCGCGGGGTTCGATGTCGACGACGGGGTCGCCGAATGAAATGGGCCGCAGCGGGAAAGTGCTCGCGCCGCGCTCCATGCTGGAAGAGGACGGCTGCGCGCTCATGACTTGGGCTTTACCTTTGCGGTCTTGTGTTCGAGGAACTCGCGGATCCGGCGCTTTGCCTCTTTGTCGCTCTGCGCGACGGTCGCCATCAGCGATTCCATCAGCAGGCCGGTCTGCGGATTGGCCTCCGCGATCATGGGCAGCGCCTGGAGCACGGCGAAGTTCGTCAGCGGCGCGTTCGAGGCGACCTTGGTCGCAAGCTCCATCGCCTTGCCGAGCCCGTTGCCGGCTTCCGTGACATATTGCGCGAAGCCGTAGGAGGCGCCTTCGGTCGCGCTGTAGACGCGACCCGTCAGCATCATGTCCATCATCCGGGCGACGCCGATCAGGCGCGGCAGCCGCACCGAGCCGCCGCCGCCGACGAAGATCCCGCGCTGTCCCTCCGGGAGCGCGAAATAGGTCGAGGGTTCGGCGACGCGGATATGCGCCGAGCAGGCAAGCTCCAGCCCGCCGCCGATCACGGCGCCCTTCAGCGCCGCAATCACGGGGACGCGGCTGTACTGGATGCGGTCGAACACCCGGTGCCACATCTGGGAATGCAGCAGCCCGCCGGTCGCGTCATGCTCGGTCAGCTCTGAGAGATCGAGACCGCTGGAGAAATGATCGCCGATGCCGTGGATGACGACCGCGCCGATATCCTCGGGCAGGGAGGCAAAACACTCGCCGATTTCCAGGATGATGCCGTCGTTGAGCGCATTGCGCTTGGCCGGCCGGTTCAGACCCACGGTCAGAACCCGGTCCGCCCGCTCGATCCTCAATAGCCCGGAGGCACCCGCGTCAGCGGTCTCGGCGTTTCCCTGTGTCATTTGCGTCCTTGTCAGAATAGTTATGTTGTATAACGAATTTTGAGGGAGTCAAGGAGGGGCTGAGTTCTGGAGTTCCGGAAAGCCGGTCAGGGGGGTAAAATCCTTCCCCAAATTCGATGTCGTCCCTGCGAACGCAGGGACCCATAACCCCAGGGAGAGATTTGGCGAAGACTAGCCGTTCGGTACTCCCACCGCCCGCAATCGATAGATTCCGCGGTATGGGTCCCTGCGCCACGTGCGCAATTGCGCACTAGGCAGGGACGACAGCAGAGTGTGTGGTCACATCACCTGATGCACGTCGATCACCACGCGATCCGCATGCCGCGCCGCCGAGCCGACGAAAACGTGCTCCATCAACCAGCGATACTTTTCGTGCCCGGTCTCGAATTTCGGCACGGTGCGGAAATAGATCAGCTTGGGATCGACCGGCTCGCCGCGCTTGAGCTTCTGCAGCAGCTCGACCGGTCCGAAACGCATGCCCTTGTTCTCGACATAGACGATGGCGCCGTCGTCGGTCTCGAAGGCGTATTTTGCTTCCAGGTCGATCAGCTCGTTGGGCCGGATGATCTGGAAGTCGGCGCCGAACGGCAGCACCTTGCCTGATATCGCGCCCGTGACCTCACCGCCGATGATCGGGATGATGCGGCGGACACCGATGCCGGTCTCGCCGGCGGTGACGACGTCGCCGATGCGCGCGGTGATGGTGAAGACGTACTTCGTCTCGAGCGTCGGTGTCGTCATGCTTCACCCTGTCAATGCGCCATCATCCGCGTCGGCAGCCAGGTCGCCAGCAGCGGGAAGGCGATCAGGATCACGAGGCGGATCAGGTCCGTGACCACGAACGGAATCACGCCCTTGAAGATCGTGGAGAAGGAGACGTCCTTCACCACGCTCTTGATGACGAAGACGTTCATCCCGACCGGCGGGTGGATCAGGCCGAGCTCGACGGTCATGACGATGATGACGCCGAACCAGATCGGGTCGAAGCCGAGATGCGTGATCACGGGGAAGATGATCGGCACCGTGAGGATGATCATCGCCATGGCGTCCATCAGGCAGCCGAGCACGAGGTACATCACCATGATCAGCGCCAGCACGCCGTAGCTGCCGAGACCGAGGCCGGTGAGGAATTCGGTCACTTTCTGCGGCGTCTGCGTCACCGTGAGGAAGTAGCCGAAGATCAGCGCGCCGATCAGCACCGTGAACACCGCCGCGGCGGTGCGCGTCGCCTGCAGCAGCGAGGCCAGGATCTTCTCGCGGTCGAGCCGGCCCGTCAGCACGCCGATGATGAACGCGCCGGCGGCGCCGACGCCGCCGGCTTCCGTCGGCGTGAAGCGCGGCAAATAGGGCAGGCCGTAGAGGCCGCCGATCACGAAGATGAACAGCAGCACCGGCGCCCAGATCTCCTTCAGGCCGGCAAAGCGCTCGCGCCACGGCGTCACCTTGCCCTTGGGCAGGAAGTCGGGACGGAAATAGCCGATCAGGAAGATCGTGATCATGTACATGCTCATCGCGAGCAGGCCCGGGATGATGCCGGCGATGAAGAGCTTTCCGATGTCCTGCTCGGTGATGATGCCGTAGACGGCGAGCACCGTGGAGGGCGGCAGCATCGCGCCCAGCGTGCCGCCCGCGGCGATTACGCCAGTGGCGAACGACTGCGGATAGCCGAAGCGGCGCATCTCGGGATAGGCGACGGCGGAGAAGGTCGCGGCGGTCGCGACCGAGGAGCCGCAGATCGCGGCAAAGCCGCCGCAGGCGCCGACGGTGGCGATGCCGAGGCCGCCGCGCAAATGTCCGACGAAACCGTTGGCCGCACGGAACAGCTCGCGGCTCATGCCGGAATTGGACACGAACGAGCCCATCAGCAGGAACATCGGGATGACGCCGAAGGTGTAGTCGGTCACCGTGCGCATCGAGGTCTGGCCGACCAGCTTCAGGGCCGCCGTGCCGTTGACGAGATAGGCGAAGCCAGAGACGCCGACGAGGCCCATCGCCATGCCGACGGGCACGCGCAGCAGCATCAGGACAAACAGGGAGACGAAGCCGATTACGGCGACGGCATCGGTGCTCATGATTACTCCGTCGCCTTCAATTTGGGATCGTGCATGTCTTCGGGGTGGAAGATCAGGCGGTAGGTGCGGATCGCGATCAGCAGCACGGCACAGACGTCACCGACCCAGGCGATTGCGAAGAACGGCCATGTCGGCATGTGCATGTCGAAGGTCAGGACATTGTCGTTGTAGGTGCCGCGCACCTTGTCGAACAGCGTCCAGGTCTGCACCGTGACGACGAACAGCAGCACCAGGGTTGCGAACACGTCGATCCAGCGTTGATGGCGCGGTCCGACATTGCCCCAGACGAGGTCGACCGTGATGTGGGTGCCGCGATAGGAGGTCGCGGCGATGCCCCAGAAGATGAGGATGCCGAGCAGCATGCGGCCGATGTCGAACGAATCGGGGATCGAATAATTCAGCGTGTTGCGCAGCAGCACCGACAGGAAGATGTCGAGCGCGACGATGCCGACGAAGCCGGCCGCGATCCATTCGATTGTGTCGATGATGCGGTCCATCCAGGAGCGCTTCATGGGGTGGTCCTGTTCAAGATGAGTGCGTTGCATCCACGACGGTGCTGAGC
>NZ_PTFE01000177.1:0-8086 GCF_002936975.1 Bradyrhizobium sp. AC87j1 | reverse complement strand
GCCAAATTAACAGTTACATCTTTCTTCCTCCGGCCAACACGACCGTCTACGAGCTAGCTCGTCGCCGTCCTCTGAGGCTCACCGCCTCATCGGAGCCAGCGTGGTCGCGCTGAACGCCGCCGAGGGGGACTCCATCGATCATAAGCTTCAGGTAGATGCGATAATTCGGTAGCTGCAATAGATCGATCTCATCAAATCGTCCCTGAAACTCTCGAGCAAGATATGGCGCATCCTCCGAGCCAACTCTCCCGCATTTCCCAGCACCGCATGGCGCACGTCTGGTTCAAGCTGATAAAGGTACTGGTGGGCGACTGTAAAGCCGACCCGTGCTTGCGAAGCTCTGAAAACATATTCGCCATGGCGAGCGTCGTAAAGTCAACGTAGACAAAGAAGGAGCGCCGTTCATACTCGGGTAGTGTTCGCCGTCAGGACTTGTGAGACAAACAGGGGGATTTTGCGGAGGGAGGATTTCTGGTTCATCGTAGCCACCAAGAGCGAAGATGAAACAGAAATCCGGACCGGGCAAAGCGTCGGCAGACCAAGTGCTAAAGGACATTCGGCGCCAGACCCGCCGGCAGTATTCGGCGGAAGAGAAGATCCGCATCGTGCTGGAAGGATTGCGGGGCGAGGAGAACATCTCCGAGCTTTGTCGCCGAGAAGGCATTGCCGCCTCGATGTATTACGGCTGGTCGAAGGAGTTTCTCGAGGCCGGCAAGCGCCGCCTGGCCGGCGACACGGCACGAGCTGCGACCTCCGGCGAGGTGAAGGACCTCCGCCGGGGGGGCCGCCGCCTTGACGGAGGCCGTCGCCGATCTGACCCTGGAGAACCGTCTGCTCAAAAAAAGTATGAACGGAGATGGGGAGGACGAGGCATGAGGTATCCCGCCTCAGAGAAGGCCGAGATCATCCATTTGGTCGAGCAATCGCACCTTCCGGCCAAGCGCACACTGGACAAGCTCGGGATCCCGCGCGCCACATTCTATCGCTGGTATGATCGCTACCGCGAGGGAGGCGTTGAGGCGCTGGCCGATCATCGGTCTCGACCAGACCGGGTCTGGAACCGCATCCCGGACGATGTGCGGGGCCAGATCATCGACCTGGCGCTGGAGTTACCTGAGCTGTCGCCACGCGAGCTGGCCGTGCGGTTCACCGACGAACGAAAGTACTTTGTCTCCGAGGCGTCGGTCTATCGGCTGCTGAAGGCGCATGACCTCATCACCAGCCCGGCCTATGTGGTGATCAAGGCCGCGAACGAGTTCAAGGACAAGACGACGGCCGTCAACCAGCTCTGGCAGACCGACTTCACCTACCTCAAGATCACCGGATGGGGGTGGTACTATCTCTCGACCGTGCTTGACGACTTCTCGCGCTACATCGTCGCCTGGCGACTTGGTCCCACCATGTGCGCTTCCGATGTCACAGCCACCCTCGACCAGGCACTCGCCGCATCCGGCCTTGACCACATCGCCGTCGCGCACCGCCGGCCAAGGCTTCTCAGCGACAATGGTTCGAGTTACGTGGCGGATGATCTGGCCGAGTGGCTCGACCAGAAGGGCATGCAGCACGTGCGCGGCGCTCCGTACCATCCTCAGACCCAGGGAAAGATCGAGCGCTGGCATCAGACGCTGAAGAACCGCATCCTGCTCGACAACTATTACCTACCCGGTGATCTCGAGCGTCAAGTAGGAGCCTTCGTCGAACACTACAATCACGTCCGCTACCATGAGAGCATCGACAACCTCACGCCTGACGATGTCTACTTCGGCCGGGCTGGGGCAATCCTCGCCGAGCGAAAACGCATCAAGCGCAACACCATCGCAACCCGCCGCTTGCAGCATCAACTGCAGGTCGCTTAAACTCTTACCTCTGATGAGCCAGAGCCTCCCTTCTCGAAAAGCCTGATCAGTCTCAAATTATCTGACGACGGACAGACTCCGAACTCTGTCCAACGACTGGCAGGAGAAAATGCCGATCTCGCCTTTTTCGTTGCCCATCATCACGTCGGCGGAGAAGGCGCGTACACGCAGTGACGGAACTCGCTCGCTCCCCTGACAAGGGAGGAACAACTTGAAGCAGTTTGGTCTACCTCCTCGTGAACAAGTCACGCCCCGTCATTTTGTGAAACTGCCAGTCCGATCCCACGTAATATAGTGTCCACCCAGCTGGAATCTTATTAGCAGCTACACGACCGTTCCAAATCGTGATTGTTTTGCAGTCTGGGGCCGCGGGTGCCGTCCAATTGACATAGAAATCTATTCTGTTTGCGGTGACGACACCTGCGACAGGGTAAGGCTGTCCCCGGCACGAAAATCCAGTCGCGTTGTTGACATACGTTCCCGCGAAATTCCCTGTTGACGGGTCTAGCGTCTGGATCGAGAGAAACGAGCCCCTTTGATTCACCCATGTGGAGGGGACGGGCAACTGCGCGTGAGCAGGTACCGATATGACGGCAAAGAGCAGAAGCACAAACAAGCGTTTCATGGTATTCCCCTAGGCATTAGGCAACTGCACAAACGCTGCCGGATATAGATGCGCTCTGACGATACGGCCATGCAAGTCGCTTCCACGCTCAACCCAGAAGCGCACCCCCTCCACGAAAAGTTCTCGCTTCGTAGTTTCGCCAGATTTTCTCCAGAGGCGGATTTGCCGACGGCCTCATTTTCTCGAGCGACGTTGGGTGCCGACCTCTTGAGAATGCTCGAAGAGCGAACGACGCAGCGAGTTACAGCGTCTTGAGGTATTCGAGCAGCGCCTTTTTGTCTTGTTCGCTCAAATTCGTCCCGTACTCGTGGCCGCATCGGCTGTTTCCAGAATTGATGTCATTACATTCCGTGACGGATAGTGAGTCACTTTGAGGCTCCTGGGTGGCGGCAAGACCAACGTTTTCGATGTCGTACTTCCGTCCAATGCTAAACTGCGATTTGCGCTGTGCGGACGGCTTGAGCAATTCCGCCAGGGTAGGAACCGAGCCGTTATGAAGATAAGGTGCGGCGGCCCAAATGCCCTGAAGAACGCGGGCCTCGTAGGCGCCCCATTGAGGGAGTCGACTGCGCGACGCTTTTTCTGCCCCCTTCCGCCTGGCTTTTTTGATCTCTTCCGAAGTGCTGACAGCGTCGAACGCCGTTACCAGATCCTGCAGGGTCGGCGGTAGTCGTACCAACCCCAGAGACTCCGGGGTCTCCGACGACCCCGGATCTGGCGCCGTCGCGACCCGTGCGTTGGTGGAAGGGGCGCCACCGGCCAGCAGGTGTTCTGCGATCGAACCAATCACCGAGGTCGCGAGAATGTTAAGAACCTGATCCTTCTCCTTAAGAGGAGCGGTCGCGAAGGGAATGTACGCTCCATTCAGCACGCCCGACTTGGCTTTCCAGGCGAGGACATCGTACTCACGTGTATCGGTACCGACGTTCTGGACCACGGTTCTCCATGTTTTGATGAATGGAAAGCGCTGCTCGCCGTCTTCAATCCCATGACAACCGCTGCATCCCCCTTCATCGGAACCTCTTTCGAAAATCATCTTACCCCGGATGGCTAAGGCAGCGTCAATCTTCCAGGGCCATTTCGGAGGGCCGATTCGCTTCACGAGGTTTTCAAGCTCGCTAAGGCCGTCGAAATTGGTGGAATTGCCATTGAGGAAATTGATGACCGCTCCCTGACGCTTGGGCTCGAACGTAGCGAACACCCCCAGAACCTCGCCAACGTTCCGGGCCAGCCCCAAGATGTCACTTCCGTTCTTTGCAAATCCCGGCCATTGCGTCTTGTCCTGCCGCGGCGCATTCCAAAGGAATGGGTATCTCACGGGAGCGTCAGCGGTTTTTATGTTTTCCGGGATCATAAAATCGGGTGGCGGGCCGATGTCCAATCCAGATAAGCGGTTGAAGATCATCCCGACAGCATCCAGACGGCCTACTCCCCAGCCTCGTTTGGGCAGGGCTCGCACCACAAGCGTGTGAAACCGCAAGTACCACCTGTCTACCTGCCGGCGAAGATCCTCAAGATCAGCCGTATCGGGATTTGCGGAGTGCAGAACAGCTGCAGCAAACGGAGCAAACGAGTCATCGCTAGCAAGCACATCGCCGACAGCCCTGTCCAAATCACCAAGCAGCGCGTAGAAGTCCACGAGTCCGGGACCGCCATCGACACGATACATATTGCCGTCGACTTCGATCTGGCGCGTATGACATGCGGAGCAGGTCATTCCGACAATTTGGAAACCTTCAGGACCGGAGGCATGAAAGCCGATGGGAAGGCTGGCCTTGTTGCCGGGATTGGGGAGATAGCCGTACCGCGACAAACCATCGGCGAGAAACGGTTGTCCGTTCCTTTGCTTTAGCGCCTGCATCCAAGACAGCGCGATCAAACGCGAGCCCTGATCGCGCACATAGAAGTCCGCTCTCGCCGTCGCGGTCCAATCTGTACCTTGGTCAACGTAGAATGGAATGGCGTCCGCGCCCTGTGCGCTCGATCTTGTCGTGGCAGCAACGGTTAAGCCGATCAGAAAGAGAACACGAAGCATCGTATGGCCCACCGTCTTTCAAAGTCGCCTGAATAGTTGCTCGCGGTCCTAAGGTCCTCTCGCCGTTGCGGCAAGTTGATCTCAGTCCTCTAGCCTGGCCTCAGAATACAAGTCGCCTGATGATGAGGCATTAAAGGTCTCAGACCCGCTAAGTTCAACCTACCAAGTTTTGTAGTGCCGGCTGCCTCTGCATCGCCTACCAATGGAAATCGCAGAACCTGCGCCATAATCCGAGGGCCCACGCCTGGCCCGTGCCCTATGTTCGCTCTCTGAGGTGGCGGGTGGCCCGCCCGCGGCAAGCTCCTTTCGAGGATTGCGCCGGATGGTCCGGCGCCGAGCCTCAAGCATGGTGAGCGGGCCCGACGAACGACAGCATTTTCGTGGGCTGCATGTGCACAAGGCGACGATTTCGGTTGCGGTGGCCGAAGGGACGCAGCGGCGAGGAAGTTCGTAACTTTGGGATCATCGCCAATCGCGCCGACCAGATCGACAAGCTGGCGAAGAAGCGCGGCAAGAGTGACCCGCAGGTAAGTCTTTGCTACGAAGCCGGACTCTGCAGATATGGCCTGCATCGACAACTGAAGGGACTGGGGCACGGCTGCCTCGTGGTGTTTCCCTCGCTGATCCCGATGAAGGCCGGGGATCGGGAAAAACCGACCGGCGCGATGCAGCGGTGCCGGCCGAGCGGCACCGGAGCGGCGGGCTGACAGCCGTGTGGGTCCGGATGCGGCGCATGAGGCCAGCGCGACCTGTTGTGCGCCGGGCTCCGATTATCGCTGTCAATGCATCCACAACGCTGCATTCCAGCGCGAGCTTCACGCCGTTCGGCAGCACACGCTCACTTTGGCCGGAGAACAAAAAGCTGGAGTCCTTTTGGGTTCCGAACCACGCACTTCATCGGTAAGCGTAGCGCCAGAGGCCCTTTGGATTGTTTGTGCGGAGTCATGAGAGCACCGTTAGAAGAGTCATCTTCTGGAAGGGTGCTCACAATGGACGACCATTCTGACGACATGAGACGACCGTTGTCACCGCGAATTGAAGTGTTCGCTGGCGCAGGTCGCAAGCGCTGGCCGGATGATTTGAAGGCACAGATTGCCGCGGAAAGCCTCGAGCCGGGGGCGGTTGTCACAGACGTCGCCCGTCGCCTTGGCTGCCGGCCCCAGCAGGTGCATGACTGGCGGCGCCGGGCGCGTTTGGGCCAGTTGGTGCTGCCGGCATGGCAGACTCGGGCCCGTGAGTGATTTGCCTGATGAGCTGCCGAGCGATCCCGCCGAGCTGCGTGTCTTGGCCGCGGCTCTGCTGGATCGCTGCGCCAGGCTCGAGCGGTTGCTCACCAGCATCATTCCCGACAATGGGATCCAGTTCACTTTTCCGTTGCACTATGCGGACAGCCTGTCTGCCAAGCGAAGCGACTCCATCCGCGGTCCGCTGGCAAACTGGTGCGCCCAAACATGCTGATCGAGATCGATGACGGAGCAACACGCGGACATCCGGCGTGTTAACGCTCCGGTCGCGACGCCGGTAGGACTTCAATTTTCTCGGCCCTCACAACGACGCGTTTTCCAATGCCGTTGGGGAGAGAACTTTCGGTCAAGTCATCTGGAATAATTCGAATATTCTTTCGGCAGGCGCGCGACTTCGCCATCATCTGGATTGCAGCGCAGTCATTTCTCAAGGCTTCCCGTTCGGCCGCCGGTGCGGCAGAATCTGCAAAAACAACCGTAACCGCGCTGGGCAAAGGTGCAATGCAGTGGTAGCCCTCCATGGCGTAGAGGCATCTCACGTTTCGAAGCTCGATAGGCTTCCCGATGAACTTAGCCGGAGCGTCATGAAGGTCATCAGAATTAAGGACCTTGAAATCGTTCGGGCTGAAATACGTAACGAATTCTTTGGTGTTCGCTGCTTCCGTCCCACTGGCGACGTCAGCAGCGCGCGCGGGCCACGCCGAACAGAATATGATTGCAGCTCCAGAAACAAGCCACTTCTGTCTAAACAAGGTTTGCCTGTGCGTCATCGGAGGCAGCTTTCTTTTTGAATGATGATTCGGCGCAGTCGGCTGCGAGCCTGTCGCCCGGGATGTCTCTGGAAGTACAGCCGCAACGTGTTCAGTTAGAGGCATCGACCTTTTCGAGTAAATAATTCGCGCCCGCTAAATCGAGGGCAGAACAAGAGCTGCTCAAAATCGTACGGTAAGGCCGAACGGGGCATGAGCATCAAGCCGCTCGTTGGATTGGCGCTGGCAGCCGAAGCGATCTGAAGCCTTTGAGCGGCGCTTGCCCCCTGCTGCGGAACGGCGAAGTGCCGCTCGCGCCCGCGTCTCGATACCTTATGTCGTTGAGTTCGTCGCCTGCCAAAGCTTGTAGGCTCACTCCCAAATGATTCAGCAACCTGTCGGCGCGTGAGACGAATCGCGCGTCACTCAGAATGCAGATGGCGCCAGGATCGGCGCCGGATCATGATCCCGGCGGGCTCGCAATCACCTTCGGGCAAATCCTTCTCGTTGCGCCGCAGTGCGTGGGTTGGAAAAGAAACGGACAGGCGCGCACCGCGTACTCTCGCGCTAGTCAGCTTCTCGAAAGCCAACCTTCCGAGAATTCGAAGCCGGTCGATGATGCCGACCCGCTGGCGGACCGGCAAGAGGCTTTGTTCCCATAAGAGCAAGGAGAGCATTATGGATTCCAATCGGATAAGCGGCGCCGGCTCGCCAGAGTCCCCGATGGGATACGTCATTTCACAGGGCCATCATGATCGTTTTGGGCGACGCTCGATGAATATTCCTGCCCGAGCGGTCATGCGATGACACTCACTGCGGTCCTGATCACGCTGCCTGTGGCGAGCGTTTCGGCTATTCTGGGGCTGGCCTGCGTTTGGACATTGATGGCGTGGGCCCGCATTGCGGTGGCCCACCACTACCCGAGCGACGTGCTGGCCGGATCTGCTCTGGCAATGCTTGTCGCGTATCCGATCTCGAAAATCTAACGCGACCGGCGTGCTGGAGGTCGCACCCGAGTGCGATAGCAAATGTCTTTCGCGGAGGTCAGCCGAGCGCCGCGCGGACCATTCCAGCCGATGGGTATTGCTTGTCAAGCGGGTATCTGGCGAGCACCTGCTCAAGCGCGTCGCTCAGGTGAGATGCGGCGCCTTTTCGGCGTCGTCACCGCCCCAGCCGGCGTCCGCGATCGATGTGTCGATCAGCTCGCCGCGCAACAGCGCGAGCGGCGACTTGTAGTACAGCGCGACGTTGTGGAGGGGATCCGTCAGGACTTTGAAGACCCAAACAATCGCGGTCTGGCCGTCACGGGTGACGAACAGCTGGATCATCCGAAAGAGGCCGCCGCCAATACCGATGACGAGCCATACCGTGCCGACTTGCCGGATGAAGTCTAGCCTCCCGGCAGGCGGGTCGAACATGCCAAACCGCGGGAAGACGTACAGTGTCGTCCGTGAAGAATACGGATCGGTCTGAGAAGTAAGCAGAATTGGTCTTGATGTAGTATTCGATTTTGCAGGAAAGTGGGGTGCTGGACCTCGTTTTCCTGCGTTTTGGGATTTTGCTTTTGGGCGATTCGT
>NZ_PTFE01000176.1:0-8240 GCF_002936975.1 Bradyrhizobium sp. AC87j1 | reverse complement strand
CCCCTGGAGGGGGAGGGTGGGAGCAAGCCGACCCTACGTCCCGTAGGTCGATCCCTTCGGCAGCGGGAATACCGGGTCTTGCGTGCGGATGTTGGAGGGCCACACCACCGAGATGTGCTCGCCCGCGTTCTGCATCACCACCGGCGTCGAGCGTTCGTTCTGGCCGGACAGCGGCGTGCCCGGCGGGAAGAATTTGACGCCATAGCCCTGGATGGTGCCGCCGGCGGGGATGTCGACGTCGAGCGCGGCCTTGCGGATCGCCTCCGGCTCGAAGCTGCCGTACTTCTCCTTGGCGACAGGCAGCACGTTGTTGAGCAGCACCCAGGTCTGGTTGAAGCCCATCGAGCAGTGCGGCGGCACGTCGGTGGCGCCGGTCTTGGTCTGGTAGCGCGAGATCATGGTCTTGATCAGCTCGCCCATGCCCGGCGCGAGTTTCGCCGCATCGAGCAGCTGCGCCGGCACCGGATCGATGTTGCAGAAATTGTCGATGTCGGGACCGAAGGTCGCGCGCAGCTTGTCGAGCTGGCTGTAGCCGGCGCCGGCCCCGAACAGCATCTTGAAGCGCAGGCCGCTTTCGCGGGCCTGGCGCAGGAACAGGGTGATGTCGGGGTTGTAGCCGGCATGCGAGATCACATCGGCCTTGGCGCGCTTGATCTTCGTCACGAGCACCGAGAGGTCGGGCGCGGAAGCCGAATAGCCTTCGCGCAGCACGACCTGGATGCCGGCCTGCTTGGCATATGCCTCGTCGGCAGCGGCGACGCCGACGCCATAGGGGCCGTCCTCGTGGATCAGCGCGACCTTGACGTCCTTCGCCTCCATGCCGAGCTTGGCTTTCGCATGCTCGGCGATGAAGCCGGCAAAGGCCTGGCCGTACTGGTCGGAATGGATCTGCGCGCGAAACACGTATTGCAAATTCTTGTCCTTGAACACGGCGGTCGAGACCGCGGTCGTGATCCAGAGGATCTTCTTCTGCTGCTCGACCTTCGCCGCCATCGGCACCGCATGCGCGCTGGAATAGACGCCGTTGATGATGTCGATCTTCTCCTGGCTGATCAGCCGCTCGGCCTCGTTGATGGCGACGTCGGCCTTGCTCTGGGAATCCGCCGCGACCGGCACGATCTTGGTCTTGCCGCCGATGCCGCCCTTCTCGTTGACGAGGTCGATGGCGATCTGCGCGCCGACCGAGGAGGCGACCGAGCCGCCGGCGGCGAACGGGCCGGTGAGGTCGTAGATCAGGCCGATGCGCAAATTCTCGGCCTGCGCCTGGGCCCGCGTCCAATCGAGGCTGAGTGTGGCGGCGGCAGCCGCCGTACCCTTCAGCAGCTGCCTGCGTGAAGTCGGCATCCTATCCTCCCTCAAAACCGTTCTTATGACTGGTTGTTATTTTTTTGCGAAGTATGGGGAGCGGGACGGCGGAAAGTCAACATGGCGAAAGTCGGGTCTGTCAGCTGCGCCATAGAACGCAATTGCGAAATGACGGTGAGGCTTGGCGAGACCGAGCGCTACTGCTTCAAGCGCCGCGAGAGATAATGCGCGGTCTTGCCGCTGGCCCTTGCGACCTGATCCGGCGTTCCCGATGCGACGATGCGGCCGCCCTCGTCGCCGGCACCGGGGCCGAGATCGATGATCCAGTCGCTGTGCGAGACGACGTCCATGTCGTGCTCGACCACGACCACGCTGTTGCCGGCGTCCACGATCCGTTCGAGCTGGGCGATCAGCCGCTCGACGTCCCGTGGATGCAGCCCGGTGGTCGGCTCGTCCAGCACATAGAGCGTATGGCCGCGTTGCGGACGCATGAGCTCGGTCGCCAGCTTGATGCGCTGGGCTTCGCCACCGGACAGTTCCGTGGCGGACTGGCCGAGGCGGATATAGCCGAGGCCGACCTCGCGGACCACCGACAGCGACCGGTTCAGCGCGGCATCGCCCTCGAAGAACTCGAAGGCCTCGTCGACGCGCATCGCCAGCACATCCGCGATGGATTTGCCGCGGATTGTCACCTCGAGCGTCTTGTCGTTGTAGCGGGCGCCCTTGCAGGTCGGGCAGGGGGCGTAGACGCTGGGCAGGAACAAGAGCTCGACACAGACGAAGCCTTCGCCCTCGCAGGTCGCGCATCGTCCTTTCGCGACATTGAACGAGAAGCGTCCGGCATCGTAGCGGCGGGACTTTGCCTGCGGCGTTGCCGCGAACAGTTTTCGGACATGGTCGAACAGGCCGGTATAGGTCGCAAGATTGGACCGCGGCGTGCGGCCGATCGGCTTCTGATCGACGACGACGAGCCGATTGACCTGGTCAAGGCCGGCAACGATCCTGCCGCCCAACGTCTCGACCGTCGGGGCCAAGCTGTCGTCATCGGCGTCAGCGGCAAGCGTATGGCCGAGATGCGCGGCGACGGCCTCGACGATGAACTGGCTGATCAGGCTCGATTTGCCGGAGCCGGACACGCCGGTGATGCTGGTGAGGATGCCGAGCGGAATATCGACGTCGAGACCACGAAGGTTGTTGCGGGATACGCCCCTGAGCTTCAGATGGCCCTTCGGCTCGCGGCGCGCCGTCGGCAGCTTCTTGCGCGGACGCCCGAGGTAATGCGCGGTTCGCGATTGCTCGATGTCGCCGAGCCCTTCCGGCGGCCCGCTGTAGAGGATGAGCCCGCCGCCGTCGCCGGCGTCGGGGCCGACATCCACCAGCCAGTCGGCGTGGCTGATCACCTCGATCTCGTGCTCGACCACGAAGATCGAGTTGCCGGCGTGCTTCAGCCGGTCCAGTGCCCGCAGCAGCGCCTCGGTGTCGGCGGGATGCAGGCCTGCTGACGGCTCGTCGAGCACGTAGACGACGCCGAACAGGTTCGAACGGACCTGCGTCGCAAGGCGCAGCCGTTGCAATTCGCCCGGTGACAGCGTCGGCGTGCTGCGCTCGCAGGCGAGATAGCCAAGGCCGAGGTCGAGCAGGACGGCGAGCCGCGCCGACAGATCCTCGCAGATACGCTTGGCGACGACGGTCTTCTCCGACTTGTCCGTCGAAGTCTTTGCGAACGGCTTGACCAGCTCCTGCAGTTGCTTGAGCGGCAAATGCGACATCTCTGCGATATTGAGCCCGGCGAACCTGACCTTGAGCGCCTCGGGCTTGAGCCGGGTGCCGTGGCAGGTCGGACAATCCTGGGTGATCATGAACTGCGCGACGCGGCGCTTCATCATCGCGCTCTCGGACTTGGCGTAGGTCTGCATCACGTAGCGCTTGGCGCCGGTGAAGGTGCCCTGATAGCTCGGCTCCTCCTTGCGGCGCAGCGCGCGTTTGACCTCAGCGGCGTCGTAACCGGCGTAGACCGGCACGGTCGGCTGCTCCTCGGTGAACAGAATCCAGTCGCGGTCCTTTCTCGGCAGTTCACGCCAGGGTCTGTCCACGTCGTAGCCGAGCGTCGTCAGGATGTCCCGGAGGTTCTGCCCCTGCCAGGCACTCGGCCAGGCCGCGACGGCACGCTCGCGGATCGTCTTGGTGTCGTCGGGCACCATCGACTTCTCGGTGACGTCGAGCATCCTGCCGATGCCGTGACAGGTCGGGCACGCCCCCTCGGGCGTGTTCGGCGAGAACGCTTCCGCATAGAGCATCGGCTGTCCCCGCGGGTAATCGCCGGCGCGGGAATAGAGCATCCTCAGCAGGTTCGAGATGGTGGTCACGCTGCCGACTGACGACCTCGTCGTCGGCGCGCCGCGCTGCTGCTGAAGTGCCACGGCGGGCGGCAGGCCCTCGATGTCGTCGACTTCAGGGATCTGCATCTGGTGGAAGAGGCGCCGCGCATAGGGCGACACCGATTCCAGATAGCGCCGCTGCGCCTCGGCGTAGATCGTTCCAAAGGCGAGCGAGGATTTCCCGGACCCCGACACGCCCGTGAACACGACGAGGGCGTTGCGTGGAATGCGAACGTCGACGTTCCTGAGATTGTGCTCGCGCGCGCCGCGCACCCGCACGAAGCCGTCGTCCTGCATCAGGCCGTCGGGTCGTCTTGGTCGATCGTCCATCTCGCCTCCTCGCGGCCCCCGCGGGGGAACAACGGCAGGATCGCAGGATGGGTCCTTCGAGGCCAGTGGGCCTGGTTGCGTTCTGCACAAAGCCAAGGCCGGCCGCGATGACAGGCGAGGGGCCTTGCGAGGATTTGGGTTGCGGCGGCAAGCCGGGCCTCAGACGATGAAATCCCTGGCGTTGAGATCGGCGGCATGGATGCCGTCCAGCGTGATGGTGTCGTTGGCCGTCAGCTGGATCACCGCATTGCCGGCGCTGTCGTCGCTGATCAGGCTCTTCAGCGCGACCCAGTCCGCAAAGCCATAGGCCCTCACGTCGATCACGTCGTACTCGGGTGTCGTGCTGCCCGCCGCCTTGTTGCCCTGATCGAAATCGTTGATCACGTCCTGGCCCGAGCCTACCCCGAACACGAACAGATCGTTGCTCGGTCCGCCCCAGAGCTGATCGTTGCCGCCTCCGCCGTTCAGCAGATCCCTGCCGCCGGTGATCGAGCGGCCCACGGCGGGAGTGTAGATGCGTGCATCGCCATACAGCCAATCGCCGCGATCGCTCCCGTAGAGAATATCATTGCCACCCTGTGCGTTGCCGGACATCAGCGAGGCATCGCCGACGAGCGCGATGGAGGTCGAATCGGGATTGCCGTCGACGGCCGCGATCAGGATGTCGTCCCCGCCACGGGCATTGTCGCTCATGTAGCCGCTATCGCCGAGCAGTGATGCGCCGCCGGACCGCGCATCGACGCCGAGTGTATAGATGAGGATGTCCCGGCCGCCGCGTGCATCGCCGCTCATGGTCACCAAGGCATCACCAGATATCGACGCGTTGCCAGAGAAGCCGGCCTGGACCACGCTGACGATGTCGTTACCGCCTTGGGAGTTGCCGCTCATGAGCGATCCGGAATCGCCGCTGAACGCACCATACGATCTGTCGCCCATCTCTGCCGTGATGAGGTCGTTGCCGCCCTTGGTATCCCCAGTCATGGCGATTTCGGCGTCGCCCGAGAGATAGACGCTCGCATAGATCGCATTCGAGGCCTCGACATGCAGCACGTCGTTGCCGCCGCGGGCTTGGCCGGACATGATCTGCGCGTCGCCGTCAAAGGTCGTATAGGGCAAGCGACCCTGAACGGTGGCGACGAGAAGGTCGTTGCCGCCATGCGATTGGCCCTCCAGGATCGACTCGTCACCGACAAACAGCAGGCTGCTGGGCCCGTCATCGACTGTTGCGATCATGATGTCGTTACCGCCATGGCCGTCGACCGGTAAACCGGGGTCTCCGAACGCGATCACGAGCTCCTGGCTTCCAACGCTGACGATGATCGTGTCGTTTGGCATACGGCGCATCGTGCAACTCCCAATTCATGCTCGAGCGCGGCCGGAGAGAGTGTCATGCTTCCACGCCGCGCCGCGGTTCTGCTGCGCGACCTATCTTCGTTGAATTGATGGCGGAGATTTGCCCGACGACCGGGTAACTGCGACCAACATGTCGTGGTGCTGTCACAAAAGGAAAGTTCGCGCCGGCGCTTCACGCCGGCGCGCTTGATCACGGATGTGCGGCTCAGCCGGGCCCCGCGCCTTGCGTCGCCGTGAACACCGCGTAGAGCGACTGGCTCGCGGCCATGAACAGGCGGTTGCGCTTGGGGCCGCCGAAGGTGATGTTGCCGCAGACTTCCGGCAGGCGGATGCGGCCGAGCAGCTTGCCCTCCGGTGACCATACCGTCACGCCGTTATAGCCGACGGCGCGGCCGGCATTGCTCGAGGCCCAGACATTGCCGTTGACGTCGCAGCGCACGCCGTCCGGCCCGCACTTCACGCCGTCGATCACGCAATCGCTGAACTTCTTGGGATTCGACAGCTTGTTGTCGCTGCCGACGTCGAACACGAAGATCTCGCCCTTGCCGCCCGGACCCGTATCGCCCGGGCCCTTGCCGGTGGAGGCGACGTAGAGCTTCTTGTAATCCGGCGAGAAGCACAGTCCGTTCGGATCGGGCACCTGGTCTTCGGTAACGACGAGGTCGATGCGGCCGGAGGGGTCGATGCGATAGCAATTGGTCGGCAGCTCGCGCTTGCCCGGCTGGAAGCCGGCCGGCTGTCCGATCCGCGGATTGAGCTTGCCGCCTGCATTGCTCGGGCCGCCCGCCGCATCCGGCTCGCCTTCATAGAGCTGACCGCCATAGGGTGGATCGGTGAACCAGTAGCTGCCGTCGGGATGCGCGGCGATGTCGTTCGGCGAGTTCAGCTTCTTGCCTTGATAGGAGTCCGCGAGCACGGTGGCGGTGCCGTCATGCTCGTAGCGCGTCACCCGGCGGGTCAAATGCTCGCAGGAGAGCTGGCGGCCCTGGAAGTCGAAGGAGTTGCCGTTGGAATTGTTGGACGGCGTGCGAAACACGCTGACGCGGCCGTCATCCTCGCTCCAGCGCATCTGCCGGTTGTTGGGAATGTCGCTCCAGAGCAGATACCTTCCTTGCGCGCTCCACGCCGGACCCTCGGCCCACAGCAGGCCGGTGTAGAGACGCTTGATCGCGGTGTTGGGCTGCGCGAGATCGTTGAAGGAGGGATCGACCGCGATGATGTCGGGGTCCCAGAAATAGGTGGTCGGCGCGCCGTGCGGGCCGAAATCGCGCGGCGGGGTGGTGATGGTGGTCGGCGGTGCGGCGGGTCCGGTCTGGGCCAGCGCGGAGCCGGCCCCCGTCACGGTCGCCGCAGCGCCGAGCGCAAGCCCCCGGACAAGTGTTCGTCGTGAAAGCGCAGCATCCTGGTCACGCTGCTCGTGGTCACGAGCCGTGTGGTCACGAGCCTCTTGGCGTGTCATCGCGTCCTCCCAATGATGTTCGCTGGCCGGTTGATCCGGCCGAGCAACTGGAGGTTAATGCGGTCCGGCGCCGGTTGCGAGGGGTGGAATCGGATTGCGCGGGTCTCAATCCTGTCATATTCGAATGCACTTCGCGTCCGCCTTGCGCTGTTTGCAAGGCGCGAAAATGTTCCGCGGATTTGAACAAAAATTTGCCTGCGGCAAAGCATGGCAGGCAGCGCGTTCGGCGCAGTTCAAGCCTTGATTTTGCGCTGATTGCCACGCAGAACCCGTCCGGGGGCGATGGACGGAGTTGATTGTGGCTGGCGTCATCGTATTGATCGTGTTGCTGGGAATCGCGTTCGCGGCCGGCTATTTCACGCGTGAATTCATCTCCAACAAAAGACGCGCCGAAGCGCGCCGCTGGCGCGAATATACCGAGCCGGATTGGCTTCCCGCCAACGCGCCCGCCAACACCAACGAGATCCCCAGCGCCATCACAGCCATCCCCGTGGTCACCGGCGAGCTCGGCCAGATGCTGAACCGCTGGGAAAGCAGGGCCCGCGCCCGCCGCGCGGGATAGGGCGAAGTTCGGAAGTGCCAGTAGCCCGGATGAAGCGAAGCGAAATCCGGGGCCGCTCGCCCGGCCTTACGCAATTCCATCCTACCCAGCACAGCTCCGTCCCCGTCACCCTGAGGTGCTCGCCTCTTTGGCGAGCCTCGAAGGGCGACGGCCCGACTGTGGCCGTCCATCCTTCGAGGCTCCCCATGGGACGCCTTGCGTCCCATGTCTCGTACCTCAGGATGACGGAATGAGCGTCGGTGTGTCGCGCTCTGTCAATCCGCTTCGCCAAAAATATTCCACTTTACCGAAATTCGGTTTCGGCGTATGTGTCGCCCATCCCGGCTCATCCAAGAGGGGCGATCATGTGTCGTCACTATCGCGAGCCGGGCTTGCGGTGGACGCGGCAGCGTCGGCACGAGAGGTACGGGCAGGGCGGGAAGTCCCTGTGAGTCCGTAACCGCGTGCGGACGAGCGGCGCTGCTAGGCTTCGTCTCGTCTGTAAGTTTCCGGCTTCGTCGACGGGCCCGGGAAAACTGCGGCGAAATGGCGGGCCGTGCGTACGGCAAAACCGTGTGGTCCTGGCCGTCGTTGCTACGGTCAAGCCTTCCGCGGAGGTGCGAGCGAGCCCAACCGGGCAGACTGCATCATCCAATTCGCGGGGCGAGGGAGGCCAGAAGGAATGGTCGGCTCCCGGGAGATCACGGCATAAGCCGTCCAACCATCGCGCAGGGAAGGCCGAGTGATCGGCGCCACCTGTATGCTGCTGTGCGGTTCTTCCTGCGTGTGCATTTCGCGCAGCGGACCGCGGGTGCGAGCCAGCACCCGGCCTTCCCTGCGCCCTCTTGGATTAGAGGGTGGAGCGATCAAGCAA
>NZ_PTFE01000175.1:0-8245 GCF_002936975.1 Bradyrhizobium sp. AC87j1 | reverse complement strand
GAGTGGGGGGTGATCTCAGGCGTTGGCGGGCTCGGCCATGTCGCGGTCCAGTACGCCAAGGCGATGGGGCTCAAGGTCGCCGCCGTCGACATCGCCGAGGACAAGCTCGCGCTCGCGCGCGAGACCGGCGCCGATCTCGCAGTCAACGCGTTCGCGACCGGCGCGGTGGATCAGGTCTTGGCGGCGACCGGCGGGGGGGCCCACGGCGTGCTGGTGACGGCGGTCTCGACCGCCGCCTTCGCGCAGGCGCTGAAGATGGTGCGCCGTAAGGGCACCGTCAGCCTCGTCGGCCTGCCGCCGGGCGAATTCCCGACGCCGATCTTCGACGTCGTGCTCAAGCGCATTACGGTGCGCGGCTCAATCGTCGGCACGAGGCGGGACCTCGACGAAGCCGTCGCATTCGCTACCGACGGTAAGGTGAAGGCCGAGGTGACGAAGGTGCCGCTCGCGCAAATCAACGATGTCTTCGAGCGGATGAAGGCCGGCAAGATCGACGGTCGCATGGTGCTTGATTTCGGCTAGCGCCTCATCCCGGCGGCATGCCTTCGAACTTTACCAGGCTGGGATCGAGGCGATCCCAGTCATGGCTGCGCGCGGCGAAAGTGACCGCCTGCGGCTTGTAGCGGGCAGGCTCGTCGAGGCTCGCAGCGCGGATTGTGAAGACGTCGGGCTGTGCCGCGAAGGTCAAGTACACAGGCACGCCGCACAGCGTGCAGAAGCCGCGCGTCTTCACGTTGCCGCTGTCGGCGACCATATCCCAATGCTTCGCCTCGCCGGTTAGCGTGACGCCGGCTCGCGCGAACGTCGCGTATGAGCCATGCGCACTGCCGCTTTCGCGCTGGCAGTCTCGGCACTGGCAGTGATTGCTGAACAGGGGCTCGCCGGCAATCGAATAGCGGATCGCGCCGCAGGCGCAGCCGCCGGTATAGGGCTTGTCCATTGCGATGCTTCCTACTTGTCTTCGCCGGAGATGGCATCGAGCCGCTGCAGCACCTTGACCCAGCCGTCGCTCATGTTGAGATAAGCGGTGTCGTTCGTCGGCGTCACGAAGCCGGAGTGCACCACGCGCACGCGCGTCCCTGCTTCGATCGGCGTGAGGGACCAGGTGACGACGGTGTTGAGCGCCGAGCCGTAACCGGTGTTACCCTCGTCGCCGCCCTTCCAGGCGAAGGCGAAGCGTTGGTTCGGCACGACCTCCAGAACGCGGCAATGGATCGTGCCATCCCACGCGCCGGCCGGGTTGGTCTTGAACGTGAAGGTGTTGCCTTCGACGGCCTCGAAACCGGTCGGCGGCATCAGCCAGCGCGCAATCAGCTGTGCGCTGGTCAGCGCCTTCCAGATCGTCGCGACGGCGTGAGGGAAGACCTCGTCGATGACGATGTCTTTGGTCTGGTGTTGGGCTTGAGCTTTGGAAGCAGCACTCACGGATCGATCTCCTTCAAGAGGTCACGCAGATTCTGGAAGCGCTCGCGCCAGAACACGCCGTAATGGTCCATCCAGGTGACCAGCGGCTCGAGCCCCTGCGGCGCGGCGCGGTAATAGACGTTGCGGCCCTCTGCGCGCTCGGCGACGAGGCCCGCCTGTTTCAGCGACTTCAGGTGCTGTGAGATGGCGCCCTGGGTCACGCCGCTGCCGCGCGTCAGCTCGGCGACGGTGATCTCCTTGCTCTCGAACACACGCTCGAACACCGCCCGGCGCGTCGGGTCGGCGAGGGCGCGCATCACGGTGGTGACGGGGTTGGTTTCGATCATGTCATCAAATTAGTCCACGCTAATTCATTAGTCAATGCTAATTCGTTTGCTCTCGCACCCTGAACTTGACTATGACTGACTAGTCAGTCATATTTATCGCATGATGAAGAAGTCGACCAAGCTCGCCAACAAGTCGGCACAGAGCGCGGAGCCTGCGTCAGCCCGCGGAGAGGTGCCTGCGTCGAACCGTGCTGCGCGCGCGCAGGAGCGGCGCGCGGCGATCGTGGAGGCCGCGATGGAGGAGTTCATCGCCCGCGGTTTCGCCGCAACGCGACTCGACGACATTGCCAAACGCGCCGGCGTGGCCAAGGGCACGATCTACCTGCACTTCAAGGACAAGGAATCGATGTTCGAGGAGCTGGTGCGCATCGTGATCGTGCCCGTCGTGGCGCGGCTGACCGCGCTGCCGCCGCCGACGGGCTCGGTGCGCGACCTCATCGAGGCCTTTGCCAGCAATTTCCTGAAAGAGGTCATCGGCACCAGGCGCGGCGATCTGGTGCGGCTGATTGTGGCGGAGGGGCCGCGTTTTCCGGCCGTCGCCGACTTCTACTACCGCGAGGTCGTCTCGCGCGGGATCGCCGCCATGCGCGCGCTGATCGAGCTCGGCATCGCCCGCGGCGAGATCCGCGAAAAGGACCTCGCGCGCTATCCGCAGATCCTGGTCGCGCCCGCGATGATTGCGGTGATCTGGCAAAGCCTGTTTGCGCGGCACGCGCCGCTCGATGCGCAGGACATGCTGCGCGTCCATCTCGATTTGATTTTTGGCGAACGGAGGACGACATGAGGTCGTCACGAACCATCTCTCACCTCATCCTGAGGAGCGCGGAACGCGCGTCTCGACGGATGCAGGCCCGGTTGTGGCTTCTCGCCCTTCGAGACGCCGCTTCGCGGCTCCTCAGGGTGAGGGATCGACAGCAGTATCTGCCGCGTCTTTGCTCGATCGTGGTTCTGGCGCTCGCAACCGGTCTCGCCGGATGCCAGGAGAAGCGCGATCCCGGCTTCCAGGGCTGGGTCGAGGCCGACATGATCTTCGTCAGCCCGGACGAAGCGGGGCGGGTGACGAAGCTCAATGTCCGCGAAGGCGACGAGGTTAAGGTCGGCGATCACCTCTATTCCGTCGACGACGATCTCCAGCTTGCCGATCTCAACCAGCAAAAGGCGACGCTGGCGAATGCGCAGCAGACCTATGACCGCGCGGCCTCGCTGAGCAAGACCGGCTCAGGCACGCAGGCTAATCTCGATTCGGCCGTGTCTGCCTTGCGCGTCGCGGAAGCGCGGGTGGCGACGTCGGAGACACGGATGGCGCGGCGCAAGGGCTTTGCGCCGGTTGCCGGCACCATCCAGCAGATCTATTTCCGCGAGGGGGAGATGGTGGCGGCGCAGCGCCCGGTGCTGTCGATCATGCCGCCCGGTAACATGAAGCTGCGCTTTTTCGTGCCGGAGGCCGCGCTGCCGAAGCTCGCGATCGGCGACACGGTGCGCATCTCTTGCGACAATTGCGCGGCCGATCTCACCGCAAAGATCTACTTCATTGCGACCTCGGCCGAATACACCCCGCCTGTCATCTACAGCCTCGATGAGCGCAACAAGCTGGTCTATTTGATCCAGGCGCGGCCGTCGCGCCCCGACGCGCTGCGGGTCGGACAGCCGATCGACGTCTATCTCAATCCGAAGACACCGGTGGCGGACAAGCGATGAATGGCGGCAACGGCATCGCGATCGACGTCAAGGGCCTGACCAAATCGTTCGGCGGCCGCGAGGTCGTGCACGATCTGTCGATGCAGGTGAAGCGCGGCTCGATCTACGGCTTCCTTGGTCCCAACGGCTCGGGCAAGACCACGACCATCCGTATCCTCTGCGGTCTCCTCACCCCCGATAGCGGCGAGGGCACCTGTCTCGGCTACGACATCCGCCGCGATGCCGAAAAGATCAAGCGCCAGGTCGGTTACATGACCCAGCGCTTCAGCCTATATCAGGATCTATCGGTGCGCGAGAACCTCGAATTCGTCGCGCGGCTCTATGGTCTCGCGGATGCGCGCGGCGCCGCGCGCGATATGATCAAGCGGCTCGGGCTCTCGGGACGCGAGGAGCAGCTTGCGGGCGAGCTTTCCGGCGGCTGGAAGCAGCGGCTGGCGCTGGGTGCCTGCACGCTGCCCAGTCCGAAACTGTTGCTGCTGGACGAGCCGACCGCAGGCGTGGATCCCAAGGCGCGGCGCGATTTCTGGAACGAGATCCACGCGCTTGCCGCCGAGGGCCTCACCGTTCTGGTCTCGACCCACTACATGGACGAAGCCGAGCGCTGCCACGAGATTGCCTACATCGCCTACGGCCATCTGCTGGTGCACGGCACCGTGGAGGAGGTGATCGCGAAATCCGCGCTCTCGACCTACACCGTGACGGGCGAAGACCTGAACGAGCTCGCGGCCGAGCTCACCGGCAAGCCCGGCGTGGATATGGTGGCGCCGTTCGGCACCTCGCTGCACGTTTCGGGGCGGGACGTTGCCGCGCTCGAAGCCAGTATTGCGCCGTGGCGCGAGCGAAGCGGCCTGCACTGGCAGAAGTCGCATCCCTCACTGGAAGACGTGTTCATCGAATTGATGGGGCGCTCCAAGGACAATTTCCAATGAGTGCCATCGATCATCCCGCACCACAGCACGAAATCCGCGAGCGCTTCGGCTTCCTGCGGCGCTCCTATGCGATGCTGATCAAGGAGTTCATCCAGCTGAGGCGCGACCGCGTGTCGTTCGCGATGATCGTGATGCTGCCGGTGATGCAGCTGATGCTGTTCGGCTATGCCATCAACACCACGCCGCACCATCTGCCGAGCGCGGTGCTGCTCCAGGAGGACTCCGATCTCGCCCGCTCGATCCTGAAAGCTCTGGAGAACACCGCCTATTTCCGCTTCCTCTATGAGGTGCACGATGTCGAGGACTTCGACAATCTGCTGAAATCCGGCAAGGTGCTGTTCGGCGTCGAGATCCCGCGCGGCTTCGAGCGTGCGGTGCGGCGCGGCGACAGGCCGGCGCTGCTGGTTGCGGCCGATGCCACCGACCCGGTGGCGGCGAGCGCGGCGATCGGCTCGCTCGGCATGGTCGTGCAGACCGCGCTCAAGCACGATCTCTACATCGGCGATCCCCCGGAGATGCCGTTCGAGATCCGTGCGCATGCCCGCTATAATCCGGCCGCGGCCTCCAGCCTCAACATCGTGCCGGGTCTGGTCGGCACCATCCTCACCATGACCATGCTGATCTTCACCGCGCTGTCGGTCACGCGCGAGGTCGAGCGCGGCACCATGGAGAGCCTGCTGTCGATGCCGATCAAGCCGGTCGAGGTGATGTTCGGCAAGATCGTGCCCTACGTGCTGGTCGGCTTCGTCCAGGCATTTCTCATCATCGGCATCGGGGTTGGCCTGTTCGGCGTCCCCGTGCTCGGCAATCTGTTCCTGCTGGCGCTGCTCTCGACGCTGTTCATTACCACCAATTTGTCGATCGGTTACACCATCTCGACGGTGGTGCAGAACCAGCTCCAGGCCATGCAGATGTCGATGATGTTCTTCCTGCCGAGCATTCTGCTGTCCGGATTCATGTTTCCGTTCGCCGGCATGCCCACCTGGGCGCAATATCTCGGCGAATGCCTGCCGCTGACGCATTACCTTCGCATCGTCCGCGCCATCATGCTGAAGGGCGCGACCATGCAGAATCTGCATTTCGACGCCCTGGCACTAGCGATCCTGATGCTGCTCGCCATGACCATCGCCGTGACGCGCTTCCGCCGCACGCTGGATTGAGGCACAATGCCCCCGGAATCGAGGGGCGGAATGGTCAGATTTGCGAGCAGGAAGACGCGGCAGCATGCCGTGCTATCGGAGGATTTCGAGCGCGAGCTGACACGGGAGGTGTTGCGGACCGAACTGTTGCGGGTGCGCACACTGATCATCACTGGCTGTGTCTTGATGCTGTTCCTGACCTCAACCTTCCTGATCGAACCTGCTCTCGTGAACCGGGTCTGGCGCGGGACCGAGGGTCTTGTCCGCGAATTTATCCTCGTGGGGAGCTTCATCCTCTTTGAAGCTTGGGTCCACAGCCAGATCAGGCGAAACCTCAAGCTCGATCGCGACCTGCCGGTGATCAGGCGCTATATCGGCGCCTTCATCGAAACGTCGCTGCCAACGGTAATCCTGATCCTGCAGATCCGCAGCATGGGTGCCAGCCAGGCGCTTGGTTTCGTGCTGCCACTGGTTTATTTCATCTTCGTCATTCTTTCGACGCTGCGGCTCGATTTCTGGCTGTCCACCTTCACCGGATTCGTGGCCGCGGCCGAACTTCTGGCCGTGGCGCTGTACTACAATTCGGCTGACGACGCAGGCGAACCCCTGATCTACTTCCACGTCGTGCGCAGCACTGTCATCCTGATCTGCGGCGTCCTCGCAGGCTCCGTCGGTGCCCAACTCCGCCGCCAGTTCGCCGCCAGCATTGCAGCCGCCACTGCGCGCGACCGGGTGACGAACCTGTTTGGCCAGCACGTCTCCCCGCAGGTGGTGGAGCGACTGATGGCGGAGGGCACCAGCGCCGCCGGTGACCTGCGCCGCGTCGCCGTGATGTTCGTCGATTTCCGCGGCTTCACGGCCGGCGCGCAGACGCGCACGCCGCAGGAGGTGGTCGACCGGCTCGATGGCGCCTTTGCGGTGCTGGTCGACGTCCTCGATCGCCACGGCGGCATCGTGAACAAGTTTCTCGGCGATGGTTTTCTCGCGCTGTTCGGCGCGCCGCTGGAAGCCTCCGACGCCGCGCATCGCGCGGTTGCCGCAGGCCGCGAGATGCTGAGTGCGATGGACCGCATCAACGCACAGACGAGCTGGCCGTTGCGCATCGGCATCGGCATCCATTTCGGCGAGGTCGTCGCCGGCAATATCGGCTCGCCCCGGCGCAAGGAGTACACGGTGATCGGTGACACCGTGAACTTCGCCTCGCGGCTGGAGGCGCTCAACAAGGAGTTCGGCTCGCAGCTCCTGATTTCCGCGACTGTGCGCGAGGCGCTGGGCAACGATGGCGACGATGCCGTTGCGCTCGGCGAGGTCGAGGTGCGCGGCTATGAGCGGAAGGTGGCGGTGTTTCAATTGGGGTAGCGCCTTCACATGTGAGTCGCGTTTCGTTGAAGCGAGCCGCGGTTCGTTGAAGGCTTCTAAAATCTCTTCCGCGATTGCTCCGATTGCTCCGAATTTTGGGGCATGACGAGCGATATCGCCGGCCTATAGACTGCCGGCGATGCGGCCCGTTGCGGCCGCAACTTGCATAAGGGATCGAAGATGCAGCGCCGCTACATCACAGTCGACGTGTTCACCGACCGCGCCTTCGGCGGCAACCAGCTCGCCGTGGTGCTCGACGCCGGCGGGCTCACGACCGCGCAGATGCAGACGATCGCGACCGAGTTCAACTATTCCGAGACCACCTTCGTGCTGCCGCCGAGCGACAAGGCTCATGATGCGGAGGTGCGCATTTTTACCCCGGTGCAGGAGATTGCCTTTGCGGGCCATCCCAATGTCGGCACCGCCTTCGTGCTCGCCTCGATGGCGAAGGAGCCGAAGCCACGTCTGCTGTTCGAGGAGAAGGCCGGGCTCGTGCCGGTCGACATCGTGAGGGAGCAGGGCCGGGTGATCAGAACCGAGCTCACCGCGCCGCAGCCGCTGGAGCGGCTCTCGCGGCTGTCAGCCGCCGAAGCCGCGAGTTGCATCTCGCTCGTTGCAGACGACATCAAGACCGACAATCACGAGCCGCAGATCGTCACCGTCGGAAACGCGTTTCTGGTGATGGAGCTGCATTCGCGCGAGGCGCTGAAGCGTGCTCGGCCAGATGCGGCAGCCTACGGCAAGGTATTGCCGCGCGATGGTGCCCGATCGGTGTGGTTCTATACGCGCGACGTGCCCGCGGCGGAGGCGCCTTGCGAGCGCCAGGCGCGAATGTTCATGCGCGGCGCCAGCGGTCTCGTCGAGGACCCCGCCACCGGCAGCGCCACGGTTGCCGCGGCGGCGCTGTTCGCTGATCTCGATCCGATACGCGATGGCGAGCTCAAGCTCACGGTCGGCCAGGGTTTTGACATGGGCCGGCCGAGCATCCTCTCAACGCGCGTGCGCAAGCAGGACGGCAAGATCGTCTCCGCCCATGTCGGCGGCAGCTGCGTGCAGATGATGGCGGGGACGTTCAAACTGGCGGGGGAGGGGTAGGAACCGTCATCCCCGCGCAATGGCGAAGCCATTGTCGCTGGAGGTGCGAGCTCTTGCGAGTCTCGAAGGATGCATGGCCGAGGTGCAACCTAGGGGCACGCCGTCGTCCTTCGAGGGCCGCTGAAGAAGCGGCCGCCTCAGGATGACGTGTGTGGACGCCCCAGTAAATGCAAGCAAAATATAACTTCGGAACAGGCATGTGGTCGGGTGCTGACGTGTGTCCGGCCTCGTGATGCGACCTCGACACGTCGCGGGCCCTTATGGAATGCGTGGA
>NZ_PTFE01000174.1:0-8258 GCF_002936975.1 Bradyrhizobium sp. AC87j1 | reverse complement strand
TTGTTCAGGTTGGTAATGGAACGGGCGGGAGACCGAGCCGGCTCACGGCGTCAAGCGCCAAGGACCCAACGGCTTCCCGCCCAACCCCATCCTGACAGACTTCCAAGACACAGGGACCCATTTCTCATCGAGTTCGCTGTCACATGGGCCCCGGCTCGGCAGCGCACCACGCCGAAGTCGGCGCGCTGCGCTGCGTCCGGGGCGCGAGACCGTCTTACATCCCCGGCCAGTCTTCTGCTGTGAGCGTCGCCGCATCTGCGCCGACGATCTCGGACAGGGAATCCCGCCCGGTGCGAAGCAGCGTCGAGGTGAGGTCGCGCTTGATCTCGTCGACGAGGCCGAGGCCCTTGTAGATCAGCGACGAATAGAGCTGGATCAGGCTAGCGCCGGCGCGGATCTTCGTCAGCGCGGCACCGCCCGAATCCACGCCGCCGACGCCGATCAGCGGGAACGCGCCTTCGACGCGTACATAGGTCTCCGCGACCATGCGCGTCGACAGGCGGAACAGCGGCCGGCCGGACAGGCCGCCTTGCTCCTTGGCGCGCATCTCCTCCCGCAGCGTGCTCGGCCGCGCGATCGTCGTGTTCGACACGATCATGCCGTCGACCCGGCGCGAGCGCGCCACCTGCACGACGTCGTCGAGCTGGGCGAGGCTCAGATCCGGCGCGATCTTGAGCAGCACCGGCGTGTCGCCGGCCTTCTGGCGCACACGCTCGCGCGCGTCGATTACCCTGGCGAGGAGATCGTCGAGCAGGGCGCCTTCCTGCAAATTGCGCAGGCCCGGCGTGTTCGGCGAGGAGACGTTGACCGTGAAATAGCTCGCGACCGGCGCAAAGGTCTCGATCAGCTTGACGTAATCGGCGACGCGGTCCGGCGAATCCTTGTTGGCGCCGACATTGACGCCGACGATGCCGCCGTGTTGCGCGCGCGCGGCGAGCCGGCGCAAGGCGACGTCGGCGCCGTCATTGTTGAACCCCATGCGGTTGATGACGGCCTCGTCGCGCTCCAAACGAAACAGCCGCGGCCGCGGATTGCCAACTTGCGGCTTCGGCGTCACCGAGCCGATCTCGACGAAGCCGAAGCCGAGCCGCAGCAATGCGTCCGGCACCTCGGCGCTCTTGTCGAAGCCCGCGGCCATGCCGATCGGATTGGGAAAGTTGAGCCCGAAGGCGCGCATCGCGAGCTTGGGATCGTCAGCGCGCGGCTTGACCGGCGGCAGGAAGCGCAGGCCCTGGATCGCGAGGCGATGGGCGTCTTCCGGATCGAGCCAGCGCAGCACCGGCAGCGAAAAGGCGTCGAAAGCGCGGATCACGGCAGCAGCTCCGGAGTGTCGTGGCCGCCGTCCGAGCGGATGTTGAGGTTCATCACCGACAGCACCGCGCCGAGGTCGAGCTCGCCATAGAGATGTGGAAACAGCTCGTCATTGCGCGAGCGCTCCCAGCGCAGCTCGCTGCCGAGTGCGTCGCCGTCGACCTCGACCAGGAACAGCGCGCGCTGTCCGACATAGTGCTTGCGCAAAGTCTCGGGAACCTGGGCGGCGGTGGAGAAATGGATGAAGCCGTCGCGCGCATCGTCCGCGCTGCCCCGGTAGACGCCCTGTCGTTCCGCCTCACGCCAGGCCGAGGCCGGACAGATTTTGTAGATCTTGACCACCGCTTGCGCAGCCCTGTTTGCTCTTTGAGTCAGCTCTTTGAGTTTCTTGGGTTTTTTCGCCGCGTGCGGGTCCCCGAAACCCGGGCGCGACCGTAAAGGCCGCCCCTTCCGAACTCAAGACTTAGAGCCTATTCCGTTCCGATGAAATCGGAACGGGGCTCTGGATTCCTGTTTTAGCGCGTTTTCTTGAGGCGAACCGCTATCCACATCGCTTGAAGGCGCGCCTGCCCATCGCCTCTTGCGCGAAAAACGGAAAACCGGTTGATTTGAGGATAGTTTTCCTGAGTTGCGACGGGCTGGACCTTGCATGGTCAGACAGGCCAAAGCGCAGAGGATACTGACGCACGACCAGATCTGGGTCGCCCTGGATCGGCTGGCGGCGCGCGCCGGTCTGTCGCCATCCGGCCTCGCCAAGCGCGCTGGGCTTGATCCCACCACCTTCAACAGATCCAAGCGCGTCACCTCCGACGGCCGCGAGCGCTGGCCCTCGACCGAATCGATCGCAAAGGCGCTGGCCGCGGCCGGCTCCTCGATCGAGAGCTTTGCGCGGCTGATCGACGGTGAGGCCGGCGACGGTCGCTCGGTACCGCTGCTCGGCTTCGCGCTGGCCGGCGCAAGCGGCGCTTTCGATGAGGCCGGCTTTCCATCCGGCAAGGGCTGGACCGAAATCGCGCTTCCCACCGAGGACAGCCACACCTTTGCGCTGGAGATTTCCGGCGATGCGCTGCTACCTGCCTATCGCGACGGCGACCTCATCCTGGTCTCACCCGGCGCACCGATCCGCAAAGGCGACCGCGTGGTGGTGAAGACCAAAGGGGGCGAGGTGGTGGTCGCGACGCTGGGGCGCCGCACCGCGAAGGCGCTGGAGCTTCAGTCGTTCGATGCGTCGCAGGCCGGGCGCACGATGGCGGCGAGCGATGTGGCGTGGATCGCGCGCATCATGTGGGCGAGGCAGTGAGGGCGAGGGGACGCTCACGTGCAGCGCACTCAACGCATCCACGGAGCTCTCACAGCACTTCGAAGATCTTGTAGGCGACGGCACCTTCGACAAGGTAGCCCTTGCCGACGCAGACGATGTCGTTGAGCCAGGCATAGGTTTGCGAGCCGGTCTCGAACAGCGGATTGGTGCGGAAGTAATATCCGGCGGGATCGACCTTGGTACGTTGCGCGGGATCCGCCATCTCGGCGCGCAAAGCCTGCGGCGTCACCCAGCGGCCGCCATAGGTCATGTAGATCAGCTCGCCATCATGCGTCCGCAGCGACAGGCGGACATCGAGGGTCATGGTGCCATCGGCGCGAAACAAGGCCCAGTCCCCACCGCCCCGCAGCACCTCGCCGCGCAGGCGCGGCCCTTCGAACGAACCCTTGGCTGCCCCGAACAGCACGCGCTGCCCGATCGGCCCGGCACCGAAATTGATGCGCGGATCGAGGTCGACAACGATGTCGAAGAGAAGCCTGGTCGCGAGGTCACCGACGGGCTTGATGCGGGGATCCGCCATGGTCTGACGCTCCTGTTTCGTGGATGGAGTTGCGTCGGCGAGCTACGCTGCCTGCGTGGCTTCGCCGAACAGCTTGCGCCTGACCGCGTCGGTCGAGACCCCGGATTGGGCGCAGAGCTCGGAGAGATCGAAGACGAAGCGCTCATACGCGATCTTGTCGTCGCGAAAGGCGAAGGCGATGAACACCGATAGCTCGGCGCGACGGCCGTTCGGCACGGCCCCGAAGCGATCGCCCGTCATCGTCATCCGCGCGGTGCCCCAGCAGACCAGCGTGTCGGGGCAATTGGCGCGGCCATCGAGCGTGACGTGATAGTCCGGAAAGGACTTGAAGAAGCGCGCCAGGATGCGCTGGTTTTCGGCGAGACCCTGCGCCCGGGTGCCGAAGGCCGGCGTCTCCAGCACCATGTCGGGATGCAGAACCTCCAGCGCCGCTGGGATGTCCTGCCGGCTTTTCGCGATCGCCAGCCTTTCCGCCAGCTCGAACATGCGCCTGCCGTCCATGGTCTACCTCATCGAATTTTTTATACACATTCTACGTGTCTAATACATACATCATGTATGTTATAAGCGGTTTGATACCGACGCGTCAAGCATTAGGTTGCGCGCGATGCGGGCGAAGGATCCTCCGAGAAGTCGTCGGGAAGAGTACAGCGAGGCCACCAGGCAGGCGCTGCTCGATGCCGGCCGCGAAGCGTTTGCGGCCCACGGGTTTCAGGCCGCCGGCATGGAGGCGATCTCACGGGCGGCGCGGGTCACGCGCGGCGCGTTCTACCATCACTTCGAGGACAAGAAGGCGCTGTTCGACGCCGTGGTCGTTGCCATGCAGCGCGACGCGGCCGGCAGAATCGAGATCGCGGCGCGCAACGAGCGCAAGATCTGGGATCGTCTCAGCGCCGGCATCGACGCTTATCTCGACGCCTGCGAAGAGCCGGACTATGCGCGCATCGTCATCCAGGAAGCGCAGGCCGTGCTCGGCGAGCCGCGCTATCGTGAGATCGAGGAGACCTACCCGACCGCGCTCCTGATCGCGACCCTGCGGGCCCTGAAGCGCGATGGCGAGTTGCACGCGGACGATGTCGATCTGCTCAGCCGGATGATCGACGCCATGATCTGCAAGATCGGACTGCTGCTACCCCACGCCGACGATTCCAGGAAGCTGCGCAGAAACGGGCAGAAGATCGTCGCGGCCGTGCTGGAGACCTTTCGCCAGAAGGTCTGAATCCGCTCCCGGCTCGCGTCACTCCTGCATCGCCATTGCGACTCACCGCCGCTCTCGCATAGGTTGCGGCCGATATTGCCAATCAAGTTCATCTTAGGGGATATGATGAATCGCCGTCACGCATTGAAGGCTCTCGCGGGTCTTGCGCTTTGTCCGCTGTGCAAGCCGGCCTTCGCCGCCGAAGGCGCGCATTGGAGCTATGAAGGCGTCGGCGGCCCGGCCAAATGGGGCGATCTCGATGCGGCCAACAAGGCCTGCGCGGTCGGCCTGCAGCAATCGCCGATCGACATCGAGGGGACGATCAAGTCGCAATTGCCGGTTCTGAAGCTGAACTGGGGCAAGAGCGCCGACACCATCGTCAACAACGGACACACGATCCAGCTCAACTTCGCCGAAGGCAGCACGTTGATGCTCGGCGACGTCAAGTACAAGCTGCTTCAGGTGCACTTCCACCGGCCGAGCGAGCACATGATCGGCGGCAAGAATTTTCCGATGGAGGCGCATTTCGTCCATCGCAACGAAGCCGGCGGCCTCGCCGTGGTCGGCGTGCTGATGGCCGAGGGCAGGCCGAACCCGGCCTTCGGCAAGATCGTCAAGACCATGTCGGCGGCGGAAGGCCCGGCGGTGAAGGCGGATGCGGGCATCGACCCGCACGCCATGCTGCCGCAAAAGCTGAGCTACTTCCGCTATCCCGGCTCGCTGACGACCCCGCCCTGTTCGGAAGTGGTCGAATGGCTGCTGCTGACCACCCCGATTCAGGTGTCCGCCGCTGACGTCGCCGCGTTCGCAAAACTCTATCCGATGAACGCGCGCCCGGTGCAGAAGGATAACAGGCGCTACGTGCTAAAGTCGATTCGAGACGGGACGAAGGTCCGTAGCCCGGATGCAGCAAAGCGCAATCCGGGACCGCTGATGCCGCTCCTGAAGACCCCGGATTTCGCTTCGCTCCATCCGGGCTACAACGCTACGCTGACCGCGCCAGCGCGCCGTCGATCATGTTGACCGCGTTCTGCACGCCGTACACCGCGACGAAGGAGCCGAAGCGCGGGCCCTTCTCCTGGCCGAGCAGCACCTGATAGAGCATGTTGAACCAGTCCAGCGTGACGCCGGGACGGCCGTCCTTGCCCTTCTTGACCTGATCGAGGAATGGCTCGCGGCGGCCGATCTCGTAGACGACGTTCTGAATATCCTCGGCAGATGCGTCCTGCGCAAGCTGTGACAGCGCATCGCGCAGGTCCTGCAGCGCGCTGCGCTCGTTGTCCGAGGGCACGCGGAACTGCTTCGTCGGCGCGACGAAGTCGCGGTAGTAATTGATGGCGTAGCCGACCATCGCATCGAGCTTCGGATGCGTCTGCGGCGAGACGCCCGGACGATAGCGGCCAATAAAACCCCACAGCGTCTCGGCATTCTCCGCGTTCGACGACGACACCAGCGTCAGCAGGAGCTGGAAGGTGACGGGCATGTCGCCCTGCGGCGGCTTGCCGTTGTGGATGTGCCAGACCGGATTGCCGAGCTGCTGCTTGTCATCCTGCCTGGCGAAGCCGTCGATGAACTGCTGGTAGTCGTCGACGTTGCGCGGGATGACGTCGAAATACAGCCGCTTGGCCGCCTTCGGCTCGCGATACATGAACAGCGACAGCGATTCCGGCGAGGCGTAGCGCAGCCATTCGTCGATGGTGAGGCCGTTGCCCTTCGACTTCGAGATCTTCTGGCCCTGCTCGTCGAGGAAGAGCTCGTAGTTGAAGCCTTCGGGCGGCGTGGCACCGAGCGCTCTGGCGATCGCGCCGGAGAGCTTCACGGAGTCGATCAAATCCTTGCCGGCCATCTCGTAGTCGACGCCGAGCGCGACCCAGCGCATCGCCCAGTCGGCCTTCCACTGACACTTGACGTTGCCGCCGGTGACGGGCGTCTCCACTTCCTGGTTCGTATCAGGATCGACATAGGTCACCGTGCCGGCCGTGACATCGCGGCGGATCATCGGCACCTGGAGCACGACACCATTGGTCTTGCTGATGGGCAGGAACGGCGAATAGGTCGCGCGGCGATCGGGCCCTAGCGTCGGCAGGATGATCGCCATCACCTTGTCGTAGGCAGCTAACATCTTGAGCAGCGTCGCGTCGAAGCGGCCGGACGTATAATAGTCGGTCGAGCTCGCGAATTCGTAGTCGAAGCCGAAATGATCCAGAAACGCGCGCAGGCGCGCGTTGTTGTGCGCACCGAATGAGGGGTACTCGTTGGAGAACGGATCCGGCACCCGCGTCAGCGGCTTGCCGAGATGCGCGGCCAGCATCTCCTTGTTCGGAACGTTGTCGGGCACTTTCCGAAACCCGTCCATGTCGTCGGAGAACGCCAGGAGGCGCGTCTTGACCTTGTCCTCGGTCAGAACGCGGAAGGCATGGCGCACCATCGAAGTGCGCGCGACCTCGCCGAACGTGCCGATATGCGGCAGGCCGGATGGTCCGTAGCCGGTCTCGAACAGCACCTCGTCCTTCGGCCTTTTCTTCAGCCGCGCGACAATGGCCTTTGCCTGCTCGAACGGCCAGGCGTTGGATTGTTCGGCGAGCGCACGAAGATCGCTCGGGCTCATGTTGGGATCGATAACGGACATCAAGAAGGGCCTCCGGGCCGCGGAAAATAGCGATTTCCGGGCAGAATGCAAAAATGGTCTTGGTCGTCATTCCGGGGCGATGCGCTAGCATCGAACCCGGAATCTCGAGATTCCGGGTCTGGTCTTTCGGACCGTCCCGGAATGACAATTCAACGATCTCGAGATACCGGGTTCGTGCTTCGCGCGCCCCGGAATGACGATCGATGGCTAGAACGGGCTTACCGAGAAATACCGCAGCCACAGATCGGTGTAGCGGCCTTTTTCCCAGACGCGGAACAGGGCCCAGTTCAGGGCCTGGCGCAGCACGTCATTGCCCTTGCGGACGGCGATGCCGATGCCTTCGCCGAAGAAACGGCTCTCGACGAAAGGGCCGCCGGAGAAGGCGCAGCAATCGCCGGAATCGGTGCCGTTGATCCAGAACGCCAGCGAGATGGCGTCGCCGAAGATGAAATCGACCTCACCCTTGCGAAGGGCGGCGCGCATCGCGTCGTCGTTGGGATACGGGTGCAGCTCGGCGTCGGTGAACATCGCCTTGAGATAGGCCTCGTGCGCGGAGCCGGCGATGACGCCGACCTTCTTGCCCTCGAGATATTCGGGCCGGATCTCCGGCATCACCGCGTCCTTGCGCGAGGCGAAGCGCGCCGGCACGCGGTAATAGGGATCGGTGAAGTCGACCCGGGCGCGCAGCTGCGGGCTGACCGCCATCGAGGCGATGATGGCATCGCCGCGGTTGGAGGAGAGCGCGTCGACCAGCGTCTCGAAGCGGCGCATCTGCACCGTGCAGGTGACCTTGATCTCCTCGCACAGCGCGCGGGCCAGATCGACGTTGAAGCCGGCCGGGTTGCCGTCGGCGCCGGTGAAATTGAACGGCGGATAGTCGGTCTCGGTCAGGAAGCGGATCACGGTCAGGCGCGACAGGTCCGGCCGCTCCGGTCGCCGCCGCGGGTCCCAGAAGCCGGGCACGGCCTGCGGGGCGGCCTGCGCGACCCGAGGTGCGGCTTGCTGCGTCCCCTGGGGCGGCGGGGGAGGCTGCTTGGCCGGGGCCTGCGCCTCGGCGCCGGGAAGGCCTGCGAGGAGGCAGGCGCCAACGGCTAGCCCCGCCAGCAAGCTACGAGCAGATTTGGACGATTTCGCCTGTTGCGATGGAGCCATCGGCCGGAAATGAACGAATTTCATTGGGATCGGAGGGCGTTATAGACCATCCCGACGGGAACGCGAGCATGGAATGCAGCCAAGTCGAGGTGCGCTCCCTCCCCCGCAAGCGGGAGAGGGAGCGCAC
>NZ_PTFE01000173.1:0-8779 GCF_002936975.1 Bradyrhizobium sp. AC87j1 | reverse complement strand
TCGGCGTTGTGGGGGTCGCGAGCTATCCCTCAAGCACTGTGGGGCCGTACTTGGAGTGCTATTCAGGAATTCAAGTTCGTGATCCCGGCGGTGAGACCGGCTTTTACATTCCTTACATTTACGTGACGACGAATGATGCAGCGCTTGCCTCGGGACGAGAGGTTCTTGGTGCTCCAAAAAAGCTGGCGCACATTACTCTGATTAGAGAAGGTGGCCTAATTCAGGGTACGCTCGAGCGTCCAGCTGGCAAGCGCCTGCTGACTCTTACCGCTCAACCGGACCAGCGCATGAGCTCGAGTTCGCAACAGATGTTTTCTGCGCGGACGTATTTCTACTCGGTTCGGCATCTGCCCCCCATCAATGAGCGCGGGAAGGGCGCAGTAACGCAGCTCGTCAAATGGTGTACCGCGCGAACGTTGCGACGCGACGAGCTTGGCGAAGAAGTTCAATTTACCGGACCCACCTCCCTAACTTACGACTCACCCTCGATTGTCGATCCCGTGCACAATATTGCACTTGGCGAACCCGTGCTCGGCACATACGAGGAGTATGACGCCAAGCTCGAGGTCATTGATATCCTTTCGGAAACCGCAACTCCAGGTAAACAGTGATCGATAAGCTTCAGGAGTTCATCGAATCCTGAGTTCAGCCCTGGGCTCTCGGCGTGCCCACTGATGCGCCGTTACACTCAGCGAAGGCACCGCTGCGACTGAGGGCATATCGGAACAGCACGATCGGCGGACTTGGGCCGCTGTGGCTGCGGTCATCGGACACGATCGCCCAGAAGTAGCCTTTTTTCGTTTGGCCGCGCCCGGGATCGAGTACCGGCGCCGTCGTTTCGTCCATGAACAGACGATCCGCCATGGCCAGGTGGCGGCGGCGCATGTGGTCCGCGAGGGGTTAAAGATGGAAGCAGGCGCGACCGGACCAGTTGCCCAGTGTCGTCCGATCAAGCCGGATGCCCTGGCGTGCATCGATCTCGGACTGGCGGTAAAACGGCGTAGAGTCACCAAACTTGGAGACGATCACGTGCGCAATGGCCGCTTCGGTCGGCAGCCCGCGGGGTACGACGTGCTCCGGCGCGTGCGCCTGCACGACAGGGCCGGAGCAGCGGCGGCAGATGTATTTCGGGCGGCGTGTGACCAGCACACGCCGTTGTGCCGGGATCACGTCAAGGCGCTAGCTGACGTCCTCGCCGATCTTCGTCATGGCGCCGCAACCGCACGGGCAGAGCGTGCTCGCAGGCTCGATAATCCGCTTCACCCGCGGCAAATGGGCAGGCAAGCAGCCGCGATTGCGATGAGAATTATGATCTGGTGCGTTCCGTGATCGGCCCTGGATCACCGCCTCGGCTCTCTCCTGCGCGGCATCCAGCATGCCTTGTGCGATCTCCACGTCTTCGAGCGGCAAATGATACTGATCTGGTCGCAGCTTCTCGGATTTCGCGCCAAACCTGTCGCGTCGCAATGCGCCGAGAATGATCTCCAGCCGGCGTCGGGCTTCTTCCGACGCCGCCAGCGCCTCCTGATGCTCGCTCAAGGCCGCCTGCGTTCGCTCCAAAAGCGCCTTAAGGCGTTCGTTTTCGTCGCACAGCGCCGCGATGCTCATGCGCTATTTCGAGCACATCGCCGCCGCGCGTGCCACGTTCAAAATAGCTGCCGAGTCATTCTGCCGCAGTTATCCCGCCGCCTGCGGGCGCCGTGCTTCTTCCGGGCGGACCAATCTCCAATCCAGCCCCTCGAACAAGGCCGCGAACATCGCCGGCGACATCCGCATCACGCCGTTCGTGATCGTTGGCCAAACAAACTTGCAACCTTCGAGGCGCTTGTGCACCAACACCAGGCCTGTTCGATCCCAGACCAAAATCTTGATCCGGTTCGCTCGTTTCGAGCGGAACACGAAGGCTGCTCCGCTAAACGGGTCCAGATGAAGCATCTCCTGCACCTTCGTCGCAAGCCCATCGTGGCCACAGCGGAAGTCGATCGGCCGCGTGGCAACGTAAATCTTCAGATCAGCTCCGGCCGCGATCATCGTGACGCTCGCACCGCACGGATCACCCGGGATAGCTGTTCGGCATCAATGGCCGTATCCGTCCGCAGCAAGACATCACCGATCGCGATCTCAAGCTTGATCGCCGGAGCCTGATGCTCCTCCAACGCACCTTCCACGACCAGCGGCGCGAATGTCGGCGGGGACGCCTCGCACAGCGGCAACATGCCTCGCTGTCAAAACCGCCGTCGCCAATCGTAGATCTGCCGGCGTGTCGCTCCGTGCTTGCGCGCCACCTCGGACACCTGAGCACCGGGTAACAGGCTCTCGGCGACGATCCGAGCTCTCTCAGCTTCCGAACGCACGCGGCGCCCCGACGGTCCTTCAAGAACTTCCAGCCGGCTCACCGACCCCGCCGATCATCCAAATGGACGTCCTTTTTTGCTGTCCAATCCCATCCCGAGCCTCCGTCCAAGCCGGAGGCTTCTTTCGCACAGCTATACCGATCCCGAAGCAAGGGTTCCAGCTAAGCGCTTACCGATAAGCGCCGAGTCACGTGGCCGCTAACTTCAAATGGTAGTGCGGGCGTGGCAGGGACAGCGCCTGACGCGTGCAGCCGAACGTCGCTAAATCGCGCCCGCACTGCCTGCGATCCGACAGTCGATCATCGGGGCACTCAGCTAGGAGCGGAAGAATACTGTCTGGTTGAGTGTCGTCGGCCGTCGTCTTGAGGTACTTGTGTCCGTTGTGCGTGGCCCAAACCACATCAACCCTGCGGCCGTTTTCCTCGACATAGAACTCCCATTCGGCGCTCTCGATATCTTTGACAACCTGATCGATGGATTTCTTCCACGGCTTTCCATCCGGGTTTAGTCCGCCGACATGTGATAGTTTTTCGTGAGGATTCTTTCTGCCCGTCTTGTTCGCGTAACGAATGCGCACGCGTCTCGGCATGGCTGGTGTCTCCGTTTCTGCAAGCTGTCGGACCAGCTTAGAGAATGGTCGGAGCAGGAGGGACCGGCCGGTTCTGGTAGTTGTGCCTTGGCGTTTTCCGGTGAATGTATCCTACCGTCAGCTTCTTCCGCCGTCGATGCTGGCTGTGTTGGAGTTAGCGGCGCGTAATAGGGACAGCGCTCGTCTGCAATCGGGCGCCGAGTCACGCGGCCGCTAACTTCGAGTGTGGACGATCCAAACGGCGGTGATCACCAGAGGTGAGGACCCTCGGGGCGTAAGTCACCGCACGCGCTGCCACTCGCTAATCTTCTCCGGTATGCCCAGGTTTGATGGGTCTCCCGCCGAAGGCCAAGAGCATGTTCCGTTTGCCAAGTCTTCGGCCGCTGACGCTGGCGAAGCATAATGCCCCAATGTCTCACCACGAAACGTGACCGCAAAAGCCTTCCCAGTCGGAACGATCTGAGCCACCCCTGCTTGAGTTTTGTAGAACCACTCCTCCATCTGCAACCTTCCATAGAACGTGCTGTGTTTCACGTCGGAATGTACCTCGATGGCGCAAGGACGCTCGCACTACCTTACATTCTCGTCCCCACTAATTTTGATAGGTGTTCCGCATGCTTCTCAGCAATATAAGGATGCTGGCGCCCAGAGAATTTCAGCCTCTCGGGGGCAAAGGTGGCCAGCCTCAGTCTTCGAGGACGGGCTGGCCACCATCGCTTGCGAAGCGTACCCCTACGGGTAGCTACAGGACAGCGGATGCACATTTTTGAGCGGTACATCGCCGTCCCTGCGGTCGCAAGCGCTTGCGGTGCTTGCGGCCAATCAGGCCCGTGCGGCCGATTAGCCCATTCCCGGGGCGATCAGTTGACGTGCAGGACAAAAACACCAATGAAATCAATTGGGATATAGCCGTGGCGCTCCCTAGGGGATGGCGTCAACGTAACGATAGCAATAACTTAGCTGGAATTTCGAGGACTCTCTCGGCATCGAAACTCAAGTGGTTTCAGGCCCCTTCCCAAACGTCACTCACCTCCTGAAATGCGAAACCGGCGCAGGGGCGGCCACCTCTGCACCGGCAATAGCAATCCGGAAGTTTCGCCCGATCCTATCTGGAATCAAAAGAGGCCGCCTCTCGGTAGCCTCCTGCCGGTTGCAATGTTGATCGTGCTGAAATGCCAGTCCCGGCCCGCTTATCACTACTCATTCCCGGTGTAATGTGGAGTCCGCAAGAATGCGGTGTTTATACACCGAAGCCGTGCAAGTGTCCTAATCTGCCATCGCGGGTGTCCTAATTAGGACAGCACCCCGCTTTGATATCGGCATTGCCTCGCCCCGCGCCGCATACCGATCAATGCCGATGATGGTTGCCCCTCAAATTTCGCAACATCAACTCCTTATTTCTGAGGAGTTGCCTTTGCGTCGGGCCTCGCTGAATCTGCAGCACCGGGGCGAGCTACTGCGGCTTCCAATCCAGCAACATAGGAAACCTGATATGATCCCTATAGAGGAGTCCTTTATACGAGCGGTAACGTTGCTTGATGGTCCAAAACCGACCGAGCAACGGGCTGAAATCGTCGCCCACTTGGATACTATTGTAGACTATGCGCGCGACGATGCCGAGGAGCGCCTAGCCCATAGTTTCAAAGAGATGACCCTGGACCACCTCGACAGTATTGGTCGAGATACGTCGACCATTGTTGAGGAAAAAATGGACCTGGCTCTGAACGCCGCGGAAGAATTGATTGTAGCTATCGTCGAGCGCAACCGGCGGGGAATAGGATCCGGCCAATGTCCATGCAGGAACTTGCAATCGGGCAATACGCCGGCCGGTGGTCGCGAGCAGATAAGCATGAGAGGCGACGACCTCCACTAAAGACATGCACGCAGCGCCATCGGATCAAACAATGACCTTCAAAGTCACGGACGGCGCGTGACTGGAAGCCCTTCGATCGAGGAATTCATGGTCTACTCGTTCGGGCCCAACGGGAACATTGTGCACTCTGCAAGACTGATTTGCGCTGATGAGGAAAGGGCTGAGCAGCGAGCACAGCAATTAGCCGAGACCAATAGGGTCGAGCTTTGGCAGCTCACTCGCAAGATTGCGAGCTATCCGTCACGCGCGAACTGAGGCGCTTAGTTTGCGCAATCCTCGCTCTTACCCTTTGCCATGGCGTTTGTCCCTCGCAGATATGATCCCGGCCTCCCGGCGGCGCTCCAGCTCTTGCTCAAGGATAACCAGGCCAAGACAGATCAAGGCCTCGCCGACCTCAATCGGGGCATGCTCGTCGAACGGAGGCTCGCTCGGATCGACGGGTGCCATCATGGTCATCTGGAGAGCCGCCTTCAGAGAGTTCCGTTTCGGCGGCTAGATGAACGGCGAGCGGCTCTTGACCTGAGGCCAAGGGCGAGCACAGGATCGCCTTGGTGCGGTCGTCTGAGGGCGTCGAATTGCGGGTCATCGAAGCATGCCCCGCCTAGCTAGGATCCCGCTCCAAAATGAACGTCGAGTGACCCTTCGACCTCCTGCCGACCTCGTTGAGGCAGGCAATGGCAGCATCAGTCGAGACATAATCGGTACTGGAGAGGTGCTCCGAGCGTCCGGTCAAAACGCTCGGCGGCGGGAATGGGGCCGGCGCTGGTCTCCGGAGTGAGAGCAGCAGAGAAAACCCTCACTCATCAGCACAAACCCCGCACTCAGGCCGTAAGGCATCGGCGCGCGCCCGCACCATGCCTCAGGCTTAAGCCGTGACTTTCACCTCAAGTATGCAGACCCGCGCTGCCGGGTTTCAGCGCGCCGACGGGTCTAGATTTCTTAGGCGGTCTCGACATGCCGTTCAGAGCGAGTCGGGATTTCGCCTGGGCCGACATCGAATGCACGGTCCTAGCTGGGGCCAGCGCCTGTGCTGCTGCCTTTGTGCGGGCGTAGATTTCATTGGCGGACAGGTTTATGGTTTGAGTCCCTCTGTTCGCGTCGGATCACGCAGCCTTGTCGGTCGCGGACTTGTTCTCGGCTTCCCAAGCTTTGAGCTGTTCTGCGTTTTCGAAGATCGGCGAGATAGGTTCCAGCTCGACTTTGATTTCCGAGCGAGGTCGCTGTGCACGTAACCCTAGAGGCGGTCGAGCTCCGTCAGAACAGCCTGCGGCGAGACGTAGCGCATCGGAGTCCAGCCAGCAGGGGCACCCGTCAAGCCGGGCAGGGCGAGCGCGGATGCAAGCGACGACACACCGCTACGACCGATGCAATCGCTGTAAGTGATGCGATCGAAATAGCGCCGGCTGGTGATGTTCGTCGTTTGACCACCATGTGAGAGATAGGCGGAGCTGTTCGGATTGACCTTGATCTTGGCCGCATACTCGGGGTCATAGGGCCGGCCACCAGGCCACAGCCAGTGTAGCTCGCGCACTCGGGACAGTTTTTCCGCGGCACGCCGGGAATGTTCATGATTGCGACTTCGAAGCTGTGGATCTGCTGATCGTCCGGAGTTGCCGGTTCAGAATTTCGCGCTCAATCTCGGCGTCGGCCATCGCGCGCATCGCAGCGCGGAGCTTCTTGATCGCAGTGGTGACGGCGTCCTGCATCTGTTTCTGAGCAGCCGCGCCGAGCGAGTGGACGCGCGTCAGATTGTCTTTCCGCTCCTTTTCGGCGGCAGCAGTCTTTGCTTCCGTCAAAGCATGTTGGCTCGCCGGTGAGCCGCACGAGCTTTCACCAAGCGAACTTCAGCTAAATTCTTGATGCGGACGAGGTCACCGATCTGGGCGTCAGACAACTCGATCGGCGGCGCTTCCAGTGAGTGGACGGCGCTGGCAAACCGGCCTCGACGGCGGCAAGCTCGCTGTGCGTTTCCAGCTTTGGCTTCCAGGTTGGCGATCTGCGAGGTCTTGCCGGCCATGAACGTCTCCGTTGTTAACCGGGACATGTTGCACGGCTCGGCCGCTTTGTCCTTATCAATCGTTAATTTTTTTCGCGATTCTGCCTCCTGTGGAATTTTGAGGACGCGGTTGCCAACCCCGGTTGCAGACTGTCAGCAGTGGACGCCTCTCGGTTGTCCCCGATCATGATAGCTGGAAATAGCGATCACGATCGGCTGGAAACGGTGATCACGATGTTCTGGAATGGGTGATCACGATGGCCTGGAATCGGTGATCACGATCGACTGGAACGCGCACACCTGTTCCACGAAGGCAGCGGCACGCGCCTTGAGTTCTTGTTGCTCCTTGAAAAGTTCGAAATCCACTGTGATCTCCAACCCTTGTTTAATGAAGGGACCCTGAGACCCCTGTGGCGCAGCCGTTATGGCAGCGTGGGCCAATCTGGTTGGCCGATTGAATCATCCGGACCGGCGGGTCAGCGGCGTCCGATCCCTGATAAGCTCGAAGGAGGATTTAAAGGATGCCGTCCACAGGTAAACCGGTTGAGCCATTCTCGTTCAGCTTAAGCGCCTCCTGCGAGCGTCCTGCATGAAACCACGCCGATCGGCCAAGCCCGACCAAGATGTGCTCGCAGACGGCCCGCGCCCGGTGCGCGGGCAAGGACCGGCGAGCAGAAGAAAGAGGTGCGGGACGATCTCATCAAGGTCGCCACCTGTTTGCGGTCGAAGATCCCTCCACGGTCTCGCTGCGCAAAATCGCCGCGAGAGCCGCCGCGAGGGACATGCCCGCGTCGTCGACAATCTGGAGAAGATGGCACAGCGGACCCATGATCCCGAGGAGCGTTTACGAGCGGCATTTCTCGCTGTCCGGCACTGGCTGAAAGTGGCGCGCGACTCCGCGAGTGACAGACTTTCGGTGATCGAGGCGTTCCGAATCGTTTGCTGATCTGAAGTGCAGTTCATGTCACTCACCGCCGATTGCTGCGGTTCAAGAAGTAAGCAACGAGAGCCGCAGATGCGATATAGGGAAGGGACGACTTGTGCTGAGTAGGATAATTGCAGACGGAATCACGATCAAACAAGCAAGAAGCCAGGAAATAAAACCTCTCCGCAGTTTGGTTATTGCCATCGCCAAAATCAAGTATATGGCAAGAGAGCTCATTCCGGCCAAGGCAAACATGGTTCGATATGGAAAAACCCACTTAGCTCGCACACCAGGATAAAGACCAGACATGCGCTTACAAAGAAAGCGCTGTTGCGAGGCGCATCATTGTGCAAGTGCGCTAGAGCAGCGGGAAGAAAGCGTCCGGAGAGGTAAACAACCAAGCGCGAAACGGCCAAGACCGAGCCAAGGAGGTTAGCGGTGACTAGCGAGACACCAAGCAGAGAAATCATCCAACCCGGTAAGTACGGCGCGACTTCCGGATAACGTACAGAGTCTTTCTCACTTTCAGGATTGACGGCTTCTTCTAGACTGAAGGAGCTTTGAATGAACGATGGGAATGCCATGGGTCAGGTGATCCAAATTGATGAGGCCCGGATTCGAGATCACCTGGGCGAGATGGTCCGCGGGACGGTGGAAGAGAGACACCGAACGCGATGGTGGAGGCCAAGCGGACCAGCTGTGTGGGGCTGGGCGGTATGAGCGCAGACCGGCCCGGCAGGACACGCGGGCAGGCAGCTACGAGCGAACGCTGCACACCAAGGCGGGCGACGTCAATCTGAAGGTTCCGAAGCTACGGCGGCAAACCTTCGAGACGGCAATTATCGAGCGCTACCGGAGGCGGGAGAGCTCGGTCGAGGAGGCGCTGATCGAGATGTATCTGGCCGGAATTGCGGTTTCGGCGGGTCGAAGACATCACGGAGGCGCTGTGGGGCACCCGGGTCAGCCCGAGCACAGTGTCGAACCTGAACAAGAAGATCTATACCAAGATCGAGGCGTGGCGGAATCGCAGGATCGAAGGCGA
>NZ_PTFE01000172.1:0-8953 GCF_002936975.1 Bradyrhizobium sp. AC87j1 | reverse complement strand
AGCCGCACCTGTACCCCCTCACCCGAATTCGATCTGCGATCGAATTCGACCTCTCCCCGCAAGCGGGGAGAGGTAAAGAAGCTACCTCGCCCCGAACGTGGTCTTGCCGAACAGCGCCTTCTGCGTCGAGGGCTGCGAGCGCCAGTATTGTGGCGGGGCTTCGACCTCGCCGCCGACATCGGCAGCGGCGTGCCAGGCCCAGCGCGGGTCGTAGAGCATGCCGCGGGCGAGCGCGATCATGTCGGCCTTGCCGGATGCGACGATCTCCTCGGCCTGCTTGCCGTCAGTGATCAGGCCGACGGCGATCGTCGGCAATCCGGTCTCGCGCTTGATGGCCTCCGCGAACTGCACCTGGTAGCCGGGGCCGAGCGGGATCTTCTGCAGCGGCGAGACGCCGCCGGAGGAGGCATCGATCCAGTCGACGCCGCGCGCCTTCAGCGCGTTGGCGAACTCGATCGTCTGCGCCAGATCCCAGCCGCCCTCGACCCAGTCGGTCGACGACACCCGCATGCCGACCGGCTTGTCGTGCGGGAAGACCGCGCGCACCGCATCGTAGATCTCGAGCGGGAAGCGCATGCGGTTCTGCAAAGACCCGCCATATTCGTCGGTGCGCTTGTTGGAGATCGGCGACAGGAACTGATGCAAGAGATAGCCGTGCGCGCCGTGCAGCTCGATGGCATCGATGCCGATGCGCTCCGCGCGCTTGGCGCTGTCGACGAAGGCCTCGCGAATGCGCTTCAGGCCCGCCGCATCCAGCGCCAGCGGGGCGGCCTCGCCCTCCTTGTGCGACAGCGCCGATGGCGCCACCGTCTGCCAGCCGCCCTGCTCCACCGGGATCAGCTGGCCGCCGTCCCAGGGCCGCGCGCTACTGGCTTTGCGGCCGGCATGGGCGAGCTGCATCGCGATCGCGGTCGAGGAATGCTTGCGCACCGAGGTCAGCACCTGCTTCAGCGCGGCCTCGGCGGCATCGCTGTAGAGCCCGAGGCAGCCCGGCGTGATGCGGCCGATCGCCTCGACATGGGTCGCCTCGATGCAGAACATCGCCGCGCCCGACAGGCTGAGATTGTTGATGTGGGTGAAGTGCCAGTCGGTGGCGACGCCGTCGTCGGCCGAATATTGGCACATCGGCGACACCACGATGCGGTTCTTCAACGTCAGGCCGCGCAGCTTGATCGGGGAAAACAGGACGCTCATGCGGGGGAGTTCCGGGGGGATGAGAGGGGCAGTTGAGAGAGTGTAGTATGCGGACAGGCGATTGCTAGGCGCGCTGGGGAATGGCGGCTCGCCTCGGCGTGCATTCCCGCAATGATCCAGCGGACGACGCCACACATTCCGCCGTCGTCCCTGCGAAAGCAGGGACCCATAACCCCAGGGAGATGTTTGGCGAAGACTCGGAGTGGGAGCTCGCACCACAACTACTCCCTGGGGTTATGGGTCCCGGATCTGCGCGCGCTTGAGGCGCGCTTGTCCGGGACGACAGTGGAGATTGGGGCGCGCCCCGGACGACAGCGGCGCCGCCTTACTCCGCCAGCGTGAACTGCAGCAGCAAGGTTCGCTGCAGCATCGAGAAATTGTCGTCGGAGATCAGCGTCAGCACGGTCTCGCCGTCGGCCGTGACGTGGGCGTCGATGCCTTCCATGTTGTCGATCTCGTGGCCGAGATCGGCGGCGAACAGCGCGGGGCCGTCGACCAGCGCGCCCGGAGCGATCGACTTCAGCGGGATCGAGCGGATGCGGATGTTGACACCGGTGAACCAGGAGAATTTGCGTTCGAGGATCAGAAGCTCGCCGGAGGGCAGCAGCACGGCATCGCTGATGTCGTATTTTTCGGTGCGGCGCACGCTGAACTGGCCGGGCGTGGGACCACCGATCAGGAAGGCGACGAGGTTGCCGTCGGCATCCAGCCCGCGCTCGGAGAAGGCGATCAGGGTGCCCGCGAGCGGCATGTTCTGGTCTTTGCCCTTGTCCTTTTCTTTGGGCACGACGACCAGCGCCTCCAGCCCCTTGTTGGAGGGCAGCTTGCGGATCCCCGCCGGCACCGGCATCACCTCGCCGCGCGCGCGCGTGCCGCCCTTGGAAAAATCGTAGCGCAGGATCTGGTTGACGCGCTCGAGCCCGACATAGACGAAATTGCCGTCGCGCGCGATCGATTCCGAATCCCACCACAGGCGCTTTTCCGTGATCGGCCGCCCCTCGGCGCCGAGCAGCGGCGCGGCCTCGACGTCGTCGAGGCCGGTCATGTTGCGGCCGGAATAGCGGATGCGACCTGTGAACCAGCCGCCCTGATCGGACACCGCGAGGAAGCCCTCGCCTTTGGCATCGAGCCGGATGCCGGACAAGCCGCCAAAGCCGCGATAGCGCGAGGTCAGCACCAGGCCGCTGCGATATTCCAGCGAGCCGAAGCGCGTGCGCGTGCGGTCGCGCGGCTCGAAATTGGGAATGGCGCGCGCGTTGACCTCGACGCTGACAGGCTCGACGACGGCGTTCTCGACCTGAAGCGCGCGCGGCGGCGGCTCGGCCGCGGCTTGCGCCAGCGCCAGGCGGGAGAGTGCAAGAGTGGAAAATCCCGCCGCTGCGTGCCTAAGGAAGCTGCGGCGGGATCGATGCGTGCTCACGAATGCAATTTGCGTCGCGGGCGACCGGCCGGCTGGGTTGGTGCGGTGTTGGTCTCGCTGAAGAGCTCTGCGAGCTTCTCGGTGATGGCGCCGCCGAGCTCTTCGGCATCCACGATCGTCACCGCGCGGCGGTAATAGCGCGTCACGTCATGACCGATGCCGATCGCGATCAGCTCGACCGGCGAGCGGGTCTCGATCTCCTCGATGATGTGGCGCAGATGCCGCTCGAGATAATTGCCGGGATTGACCGACAGCGTGGAATCGTCGACCGGCGCACCGTCCGAGATCATCATCAGGATCTTGCGCTGCTCGGGCCGACCCAAGAGGCGCTTGTGCGCCCAGTCCAGCGCCTCGCCGTCGATGTTCTCCTTGAGCAGCCCCTCGCGCATCATCAGGCCGAGATTCTTCCGCGCACGCCGCCACGGGGCATCCGCCGACTTGTAGATGATGTGGCGGAGATCGTTGAGGCGGCCGGGATTGGCCGGCTTGCCGGCGGCAAGCCACGCCTCGCGGGACTGGCCACCCTTCCAGGCGCGCGTGGTAAATCCCAAAATCTCGACCTTGACGCCGCAACGCTCCAGCGTGCGCGCGAGAATGTCGGCGCAGGTCGCGGCGACCGTGATGGGCCGTCCGCGCATCGAGCCGGAATTGTCGAGCAGCAGCGTCACCACGGTGTCGCGGAACGTCGCTTCCTTCTCGTGCATGAAAGACAGCGGGTGATAGGGATCGGTGACGACGCGCGACAGGCGCGCGGGGTCCAGAATGCCCTCTTCGAGATCGAACTCCCAGGCGCGGTTCTGCTGCGCCATCAGGCGGCGCTGCAGGCGATTGGCGAGGCGGGCGACGATGCCTTGCAGATGCGCGAGCTGCTTGTCGAGATAGGCGCGCAGGCGCTCCAGCTCGTCATGGTCGCAGAGGTCCTCGGCGGCGATGATCTCGTCGAATTTCGGCGCGAAGGCGTGATATTCCGGCCCGCGCGGCTCGTTCTTGCCGTGCGAGTTCGGACGCGTAGCCTCGCCCGGCGTCTCGTCGTCGCCGAGCTCGCCGTCGTCGAACGTGTCGGAGGTCGAGGCCTGCGCGCTTTCCATCGCGCTCTCGCTCATCTCTTCCGACGAGGCCTGCGCCTGGTCGGCGCTCATCTCCTGAGCGGCGTCGGAATCGGGCGAGCCCTCGGCGCCGGACTGGTCGTTATCGCCGTCCTGGTTCTCGTCGTTCTCGTCATTGTCTTCGCTGTCGGCGTTGCGCTCGTCGCCGATATCGAGCGCCGTCAGGAGATCGTGCACCGCGTCGCCGAACCGGGTCTGGTCCTCGACCAGGGTGTCGAGCCGGTCGAGCCGCTTGCCGATCTTGTCTTCGAGAATGGGACGCCAGAGATCGACCATCTTCTTCGCGGCGGTCGGCGGCGCCATGCCGGTCAGGCGCTCACGCACCAGCATCGCCAGCGCATCCGCCAGCGGCGCGTCGGCACGGTCGGTGATCTCGTCGAACTTGCCGCGATGAAAATGGTCGTCGAGCATCGCGGTGAGGTTTTTCGCAACGCCCGCCATGCGGCGCGCGCCGATCGCCTCCACCCTCGCCTGCTCCACCGCCTCGAACACGCCGCGCGCCTGCGGATTGCCGGGCATCAGCTTGCGATGCAGTTTTGCGTCGTGACAGGCGATCTTGAGCGCGATGGAATCGGCGTGACCGCGCACGATGGCGGCATCACGCTTGGTCATTTTTCGCGCGGGCTCGGGCAGCCGCGCCTTGCCCGGCGCCAGCCCCGGCCGCTCGGCCGCGAAGGAGACGTCGAGCTCCGGCGTCTTGGCGATCGCCTTGAGGCAGGACGCCACCGAGCGCTTGAACGGCTCGGTCGGGGCTTCCTTGGTGTTACGGAATTTGGAGTTGGAGGTGGTGCTCATCTCGATCTCACCGTCGTCCCCGCGAAAGCGGGACCCATAGCCACCGGCGGTAGTCAGTCAGGGAAACTATCAGCGCGCTTCAATCGAGACATCACGCGGTATGGGTCCCGGCGTTCGCCGGGACGACACACCGAGAGAGATCAGGACAGTGCCACGTTGACCGCCGATTCCGGCAGCTCCGCGTTGAAGCAGCGCTGGTAGAACTCGGCGACCAGCGGGCGCTCGAGCTCATCGCACTTGTTGAGAAAGGTGACGCGGAAGGCAAAGCCGATATCGCCGAAGATGTCGGCGTTTTCAGCCCAGGTGATCACCGTGCGCGGGCTCATCACCGTCGACAGATCGCCATTGGCGAAAGCGTTACGGGTGAGATCGGCGAGGCGCACCATCTTGTTGACGATGTCGCGGCCTTCCTGCGTGCGATAGTGCTTGGCCTTGGCCAGCACGATCTCCACTTCCTCGTCATGGCTGAGATAGTTCAGCGTGGTGACGATCGACCAGCGGTCCATCTGGCCCTGGTTGATCTGCTGAGTGCCGTGATAGAGGCCCGAGGTATCGCCGAGGCCGACCGTATTGGCGGTCGAGAACATGCGGAAAGCCGGATGCGGCTTGATCACCTTGTTCTGGTCCAGCAGCGTCAGGCGGCCGGAAACTTCCAGCACGCGCTGGATCACGAACATCACGTCCGGGCGACCAGCATCGTATTCGTCGAACACCAGCGCGACGTTGTTCTGGAGCGCCCAGGGCAAAATGCCGTCGCGGAATTCGGTGACCTGCTTGCCGTCGCGGACCACGATGGAATCCTTGCCGACGAGGTCGATACGGCTGATGTGGCTGTCGAGGTTGACGCGCACGCAGGGCCAGTTCAGACGCGCGGCGACCTGCTCGATATGGGTGGATTTGCCGGTGCCGTGATAGCCGGTCACCATCACGCGGCGGTTGCGGGCGAAGCCGGCGAGAATGGCGAGCGTGGTGGCGCGGTCGAAGCGGTAATCGGAATCGACTTCGGGCACGTGAGGATCGACTTCGGAATAGGCGGGGACTTCGAGATCGCTGTCGATCCCGAATACCTGCCGCACCGACACCTTCATGTCGGGCAGACCGGAAACTTCCTCAACTTTGGACAGAGCGGCGGTCGTCATCAATCCTCCGAGGTCCCGGGCGGTCCCGAAACCGGTTATTCGCACGTTGGCTGCGGCTGGGTGCTGAAACTCAACCTATCAGAGACAGGTGGCCGGCAGAAGCCCGCCCACCAATCAAAGTTCCATTGTCTTTTCATTTAGATAGGCAAGGAACGCAGTTTTTGGAGGGCTGCCTTGCGAATCACGCCCAAATTCGGGCGCGTCACGCCCGTTCCGTGCGAGTGGCACTTTGGCCGTATGCGGTTACTTATGTAGGGTCCAAAGCTCCGAGCTCCAGCCCCTCAAGAGACAACGTGACGTCCTTCCTCGATCCCCTCATCTCGTTCGTCTCGGCCCATCCGTGGCTGGCCTATCTGACCCTGTTCCTGGCAGCCTTGCTCGAAGCGGTCCCGGTGGTGGGATCGGTGATCCCCGGCTCGACCATCATCCTGGCGCTCAGCGCCCTGGTTCCGGGCGGCGAGCTGAAGCTGCAATGGGTGCTGCTCGCGGCGGCGGTCGGCGCTGTGCTCGGTGACGGCTCGGCCTATTGGATCGGGCACCGACAGCAGCGCGAGATCCTCAACACCTGGCCGCTGACCAATTATCCGCGCGTGGTCGCCGAGAGCGAAAGCTTCTTCCACCGCTTCGGCACCTGGGCGGTGTTCTTCGCCCGCTTCGTGCCGCCAATCCGCGCCTTCGTGCCGGTCACGGCGGGCGCGCTCGGCATGGCGCCGGCAAGGTTCTACGCCGTGAACATCCCGGCGATCCTGGTCTGGGCCCCCGCGCATGTGCTGCCGGGCGTGCTGGCGGTATCGGCCCTGCACGAATATGCCGGGCTGCATCACCACGCACATCTCTTTAAGCACATGTGGATTTTGACCGTGGTCGGCGTAGCGATCGTGGTCGGCGTGGCGGTGTGGATTTATCGCCGGCGGAACGCCGGCGGCGTCGCGGAAGCGAAGCCGCGAGCTTAGAGGCGGCGACGCTATTTGCTCTTCTGCGCGTTGAGTAGCACCCATAGCCGCGCGATCTTACCGCCTTCAATTTCGGCCACGTCCGCCCCCGTCACCGCGACCGGCCCGTCCTCGGGCCCTGCGTGCCAAGCCAGATGCGCCAGGCCATGATGCCCGACAGCGACGCCGTCGGGGATAAAACGGAACGTCGGCCCGAACTGCTTCAAAAGGTTTGCGGCAACGCGCGAAATTTCTGCCCGTCCCTGAACGATATCCGTCGGCTCGTACATGACGGGCTCCTCAACGAACAGTTCGGCGATGGCGGTTCGAGTCGTCATCTCGCGGCCTTTCGTAATCTCATCTTGTTGGGGCGGCGTCGCGGAAACAAAGCCGCGGACACAGGGGCAATCAGACCAGGCGCGCACCGCCATCGACATGCAGCGTCTCGCCGTTCATGAATTCGTTGCTCATCAGGAAGACCACGGCATTCCCGGCTTCCTGCGCAGTGCCAATACGGTGCAGCGGAAGCTTTTCTTTCAGCGCCGCCACGTAGGCATCACGGCCCTCGCCAAGCGTACGTGCGAGGAGCGGGGTGTCGATCGTCCCAGGCGACAAGGTATTCACGCGGCGTGGTGCCAGCTCCAGGGCAAGGCCACGGGCGAAGGCCTCCATCGCAGCGGAGGCGGCCGCGAGCACGGACGTGCCATATGCGTTGGGTCGATCGGCCAAGGCTCCGGAAATGAACGTGACGGACCCGTCGGCAGCGAGCCGGTCCCCAAGGCTTCGCAACACATGCACGGCCGCCCAAATTCGCTCATCGAAGGCGCGGCGCAGGTAGGCGACATCTGCCTCCAACACTTTGCCTGCAACGAAGCTGCCCGCAAGCAGAACGAGATGGTCGACTTGCGGGATGTCGGCAAGGGCTGCGGCAACGGTCTCAGGCTTGGTCACGTCCGCAGCCCGCCAGCCGGCGAATCCGTTCTCCTCGGCAACTCGCTCGGCTCCGACGGGGTCGTAACCAATAACGATAACCTTGGCGCCCGCCGCTTTGGCCTGCTGCGCGGCAGCCAGGCCGATGCCGGATGTGCCGCCGAAGATGACGACGTTGCGATCTTTGAGGGTCTGAGGAACAGAGTCGGTCACGGGAGTCGGTCCTTTCAAGGGCGGGCGCGCAACGCGCCGCCGATGAATGGAAACCTAGGCCAATGAGTTTTACTTGAAAATTGAGCCAATCTTCGGTTTTGTTATTCCATCATGGCATAAATCGCCCTCGATCGACTGACCGGCCTCATCGCGTTTGCCCGCTCCGGCTCCCTTGGCAGCTATTCAGCCGCCGCTCGTGCACTTGGTGTCTCGCCATCTGCGATCAGCAAGAGCGTGCAACGGCTGGAGCAGCACCTCGGCCTGCGCCTGTTCAGCCGTACGACGCGCTCGCTCACTCTGACGCCAGAAGGGCGGGACCTGCACGAGCGGACGCTGCGGCTTTTGCGCGAGGCGGACGCGATCGAGCAAGCGGCGGCGGCGGCGCGTTCCGAACCTGCGGGCACGCTGAGGATCGCCGCGCCGCTACCTATCGGCGTGAATATTCTCTCGCCGGCCCTGCCACGCTTTCGACAGCACTATCCAAAGCTCATGATCGAGTTGCGGATCGGCGACCGCTACGTTGATCTGATCGAAGAGGGCATCGATGTCGCGATCCGCGTCGGCGATCTCGCGGACTCCCGGCTGATCTCGCGTCAGCTCGCCCCGCACCGCATCTGCGCTTTCGCTTCCCCCGACTATCTGGCCCGGCGCGGCACGCCAATCCATCCCGACGAACTGGTCAACCATAACTGTGTGAACTTTCGCTTCCAGAGTTCGGGCCAGACATTTCGCTGGCCCTTCCTCATCGGCGACCGCCTGGTCGAGATCATGCCCGATGCGGCCATCATCACCGATGTTAGCGAGGCTGTGGCCACCGTCGTTGCGGCGGGCGGTGGCATCGGTGTTACCCCCACTTTCGTCGCTGCTCCTTATGTCAGACGCAACGAACTCGTACCCGTCCTGCAAGATTTCGTCGTCCCTAGAACCAACATCACCGCGTTATGGCCGGAAAGCCGTCGAGGCAATCCAAACGTGAAGGCCTTCGTCGCGTTCCTGGGTGAGGTTTTTCCGCCGGATCCGCCGTGGGACGACGTATTTGCCAAGGCCCCAAGGTCGGGGGCCCCGAGAGGGCCGAAGCCTTGAGGTTCGCTACGGCATGAACTCACGAATCGACTGTGCGTTCTTGCCACGAGGAGGCCTTGCCGGAGGCCGGCGCGGACCTCCGCTTCGAAGCGGCACAACAAACATCACAAGTGGGGTCTCGCGGACTTATGGGTGCCCCCC